>CAYJTI010000027.1:0-11456 GCA_964373135.1 uncultured bacterium
ACCCTTCGACAGGTCCGGACGATTTTTAACAAACAGCCCTGGACGGATCCGATGCTTCTCTTGGCCCCTTCCGTTCTTCCTGAGCTTGTTCCTTCCTTCACGAAGGCGGCCGATCGTCCGGGACTTCTCGTGAGGACGCCCAGACTTCGCACCGCAGCCGTGGCCGTCTCGCGCTGGATTGGCAGGAACCGGACGGCTGGCGAACTCATTCGGGAGATTCCGGATGATAAGATCGTGGAAATTCGCGTTCATCCGGACTCGCTTTCTTCGGTTTCGATCTTGAAGGAACGAAATTTTGCGGAGGCCTACCTCGTCGTTCTCGAACGACAAAGAACGCTTGAGGTAGCGGCTTAAGCGGTGTTTCGCCGCCTCGTCAGTTTTGTCACGCTCCTCGCCTTTTCTTTCACCACCCTCACGGTTTCCCCTCCGTCGATTGACGCGGCGACGAGCGAAAGAATTGAGCTTCCCCGGGGCTCGGCTGCACCCGCGCTTCAGATTCCAGGCGAACTGGGGGTCCTTGAGGAAATTGTTTCCGCTTCATCCCCCTTCATTATTCACCTTCAAACGGCCCATGGAAGTTACGAGGCCGAAAAGCGAATCGAAGCCCTCCTTCATTATCTGACGGAGACTTACGGGATTGACCTTCTCCTCGTCGAAGGGGCCGGCGTCAAACTCGACTCCGAGCTCGATCTTTATTTCCGAAACCGGGAATGGAATCGTCAAATTGCCGAAGCTCGAGTGAAAAACGCCCGTGCGACGGGCACGAGCCTCTTTCTCCTGGAGAAGGCCCAAAATCCGAAGGCCCGTCCCATCACCGCCTTAGGAATTGAATCCCTGGCCGCCTACCGGAAGAATCGGCGTGCGTTTCAAAAGGTCCTTCGGGAGCGGGAGAAAAATAAGGATCTCATCGCACGGGTTGAGCGGGAAAGGGAAAGGGAGTTCAATCGTCGTTTTTCAAAAGGGCTTCGTGAATTCTTACGGCGCGAAGAGGCTTTTCAAACTCGGGGCCTCGCACTCGGAGATTGGCTTCGTGAACTTGAGAAGCGGGCCCGCCAAACGCTTCATCTCTCGCTGGCGCACGTTTCTTCGCAAAAGGATTGGCCCGCCTTGGTCCGCCTCCTTCGCCTTCTGAAAATTGAGTCACGCCTAAACGTTGAAGAAATTAATGGGGATTCAAACCGTTTCCTGAGAGACGTCCGAAGGTTTCTCCCCAAGCCGCTTTTCCAGGAGCTTAAAATTTTGCTCGTCCCCCTTCATCCTTCCCTCTCCCCCAAAGGGGGAGAGGGTGGGAGTGAGAGGGGTGAGACGGAGGAAGTGGCTTCCCGTTACTCTTATGGCGAGATTCGGTTTCTCCTCGAGCGAGTCGTCGAACGCCTCCCCCTGGCCTTTCCCTTCGATCGTTATCCTTATCTCAAGATTTGGCTCCAGTGGCTCGTCTTCCGCAACGAAATCAAATCCAAAGTTCTCATGCAAGAGCTCGATCGTCTGAGCCGACGGATTGCTTTTCATCTGGCCAGTGGAGAAAGGGAGAAGCGCCTTCTTGGAAAATATCGGATGTGGCAGCTTCTGAAGCAGATTTTTTCACTGGAGATTTCTCGAGGAGAGTATGAAAGGTTGCGGCGGCAGATTCACGGCAGGGAAAAAGGAAGGGAACTTGATACATCCCCCTTATCGCCGCTTTTGGGGCAAATTCTAGTTTTCTACGACGGCGCGAAAAGGCGAGAGGGGTGGATGGCGGAGAATATCGCCCGGAGGCTTCGGGGGCATGGGGCGCGTGCCGCCATTCTCATCACGGGCGGCTTTCACACCGAGGGGCTCAAACAGGCATTCGTCGAGCGGGGATACTCCTACGCCCTCGTTTCGCCAAGGATCGAGGAGACGGGTTCGCGCGACGGATATTTTGATTCCTTTTTTGACCGGCCCCCGGCCCCGTCATTTCATTTCTCCCAGATCGAAAATGCGGCGAGCCTTCCGATTCGCTTTGTGGACCTTCACCGCCACGGCCTGAATCCTGAAGCGCTCGTCCGTGAGCGGCTCGAGAGTCTCTCGGCCTTCCTCGAAAAAGGGCCGGGAGTTGGTGATTTCCGGGAAATCAACGACCAGCCTTTCGCCCTTGCGGCTCGTCTCCGTGCGGAGGTCCGCTCGGGGGAGGTCTTCATTCGGCGATCGGTTTCCCAAATTAGTCATGAGCTCCACCAGGTGCGAGACGAATATCGCCTTCGGTCGAATGAGCTGGAGAGGGCGGGGGAGCTTTCCAGAAAAAGTCTGAAGGAGGGACTTCCTCTTCTTCTGAACGGGTTCCTTTTCGGCATCTTGGCCGGGGGCCTGGTCGCAAAATACCACCCAAGTCCGCTGCTGGCGGGGGTCGCATTTTCTGCCCCGTTTCTCCTCGGGGCGGGATGGATGGTTTGGAAAGTCCATCGTCCCTTGAGAAAAGATGCGAGGATCAAAGGCGAGGTCGAAAAATTGCAGGGAAGACGCTGGTGGCTCAGAAGAGAACTTTTCAGCCGTCTGAGGGATGGAACTCTCGAGGGGCCATTGACCTTTGGGGAATTGATCGACTCTAAAACCGTGGCGGCCCTTCTTCGGCAAGTGGAGCCTTTTCTTCCAGCCCTCGGCCGACGACAGGAAGTTTTAATGGATAAGTTGACCCAATTTCATCGATTTTTTGATTCCTTTCGCTTTCCCTTCAGTCCGAAGAAGCAGATTCCTTTCCGCGAAGCTTTGGAGAAAATTCATTCGTCCCTCGAGGATCTTTTGGTCACGGTGGCCGAGATTGTTGAAGGGAAGGGAGAAGATTCTCAGAAGAAAGGAGATTTGACCGCCCGGAGGATTCCTGCGGTTCATCTGGCGATTGACGGATTCATCAGCCTCAGGGAGGAATACCAGGCGAGGCAAAGTCCGTTCTTCCGTTCAGAGGTTCGGATGGCCAAGAAGCCCTTGAAGGATCAGGTTTTCAGAGATCTGCTCTCGGTATCCGACGAAGAGCGGCAGGCTGCGGTCAAGACATTGCAGACCGAACCCAAGCGGTTGGCCCCCGTCCTCCGCAGCCTTTTGATGTCGACCTCGCCGCCAGTCTTTGATGCACAAGCCCGTCGGGATCTCCTCAAAATCCTTAAGGGTCTGGGCGAGTTGGCGGTCCCCCTTCTTCACCACGCGCTCTGGGGATCGCCGAAAGAAATGTCCCCCTGGGTTCAAAAAGACCGCATCCACAGGGCCCAATTGTCACTCGTAGAGATGCTGGGAGAAATCGGCGCCGCCACCCGGGTGACGAGTGAGGAGACTCGCGTCAAGACTATCATCCCGGATCTTCTGAAAGCCTTCGAGATCGCCCCGCTCCGTCCGGCCGCCCAGAAGGCCTTAATGGAAATGATGCTCGAGGAAGTAAACCGCGACGCCCTCGTCCCTCCTCTCAGAGAAAATTTGAGGGGAATCTTGGAAAAGTTTGGCCGAGGCAAGGAAAAGAGGCCGATCCGGTTGGCCGGCCCCGGGATGAGTGAGCGAGTGCACCGTCTCGTGGAGGTCGTTGAGATTCTGGGAGAAACCGGGGACTCACGAAAACTCGCACTCTTGCAGTCCGTGCTGGAGCTTTGGAAGCGTCTGAGGCCACAGGATTACTATGGGTGGGGCGCGAAACCTGTTCTCGGAAAAGCCGTTCTGGAAGCCCTGAGAAAGATGGAGCCGTTTCCCGACAAGGGGATTCCCTTCCTCGAAGATTTGATTGAGCATGCAGGGGAGGAGGAGACGTTAGGGGAGGCGGCGGCCAAACTCTTGGAGCGGGTCTCTCGCTCCGAGGTTCGTCGAAAAGGCCGCCGGGCGAGAGATTTGAAATTCACGAAAGCCGGCGAGGGAATGCTCGAAAACCGGAATCCCTTGAAGGATTACCGCACCCCCGACTTAAGTCTTGAAAAGGTGGAGGCGGCCGAAGCACGTCTCGACGAACTGGGGATTCGCCATCCAGAAATCATTCTCGCCAAAGGGCTCTCCCAACAGGCCGGACGGCCCGTCTACCTTTACGATGCGACACGATACGAAGGGAATTCCTTCAAAATTCTCGGCTCCCTCAATCACCTTCTCGAGAAACTGGAGGCGGCCCAAAAGAAAGGAATCTCCCTTGAGGTGATTGGGACCCAGACGACCTTCAATCACGGCTACGCCTTACTCTTGGCGTTCAAGAAGCTCGCCGAGCAGGGGCTCATCGATCCTGGGGAGACAAAATTGGTGATTGCCGTCGGCCGGAATTCAACCCCTCGGGACAAAATTGATTTTTTTCGTAACGAGTTGACAGCACTGAAGGGGGAACTCATCGTCTGTTCGACCTATGACGAGGCGAAGGCAGAAATGAAGCAAAGGAAAAAGCGCCTCCAAGACCGGATGATTTATGTTCAGCATTTCAGAGGCGTGGTCACGGGTTACGGGAGTCTCTTCAACGATCTCTACCGGCAGATGGCCGAGGGGCGCTTCCGGAAAAAGTTTGAGGGAAAGAAAATCGTCCTTGCGGTTCCCGCCGGGGCGGGCGGCTTCATCGCCGCTTCCAAAGTTCTCAAAGATCGGAGGGGGGAGGAAGGGGCGAAGTTCGACGTGAAGATCGTGGCGGTCCAGACGCCAGAGATTGACGGGTTTTTCGAAGCCATGCGCCGAGGAAGGAAAGTGACACGCCCCATTGGAGAAGGGGCCAAGTCAAACGGGATTGCGGTCGAACGGGTCGAAATTCCACTGCGGCTCGCCAAGGCGGGCGTCGATTTCGTCGCCAAGGTCGAGGAAAGGTATGGAATTCGGGCAGCAAAACAGGTGGCGCTTGACCTTTCGAAGCAGGACGGCACGGTGCGCAAATATGAAGTGACGGTTGGGGACACGGCGAGCGTTCCCGTAATTTATCGCGATTATTTCGCGACGAAAGGGATTGACGCCTTCATCGTGGTTCTAAGCGGCGCCAACGAGACTGAAGGAGTCTGGCGCGAGATTAAAAATTCAAATCCCCAAATCCTCGGCGGGTCCCGTCGTTCTGAGCTGCGGGATTTCCTTCAAAGCTGGACCGTCTGGGGGGGAGCCGTTGCCTTATTGGCCTTGACGTCGTGGTGGGCGTGGCAGCTTCTAAAAAAGGTGGTCCGGGCGCGGAATATCAGGCGGTTTCGCGACACGAGGAAATTTCAGCGAGTGGCCCCGACCATTTTCGTGGACCGGGCAGCGGCCGAGATTGACAGAATCCCTCAGACACTTCGGACCCCGGAAGCAATGCTCCAGCCTTTAAGGACGATTTTGAGCGAGGCGGCTTGGGAGTCGGGTCTCGAGAAGGAGACGGAGCTCGTCCCATTTTTGATTCGCGTTCGGGATGAGCTGGCACGTTTTCTCCGTGGACGATTCGGCCAGCCGTTGGGCGACCAATTCCTTGACGAGATGAAAGAGGAGGCCCTCACCCGTCTCGCCCAAGAAGTGCTCGCCCGTCGCAGAAAAGTTCGGAGCGAACTGAGGGGGGGTGCGCCCACGAGCCAGGAGGGAGTGGTCGCCCAGAAAGAAAAAGCGATTTCCGAAATGGGGCGTTTAGGCTCCGTCACGGATTTTGTCACGGAGACAGAGCCGATGGCGAAAGGCCTCGCCGAGATCTTCGACCAACTCATCCGGACGGTGGAAGACCCCAAGCTGGACCCAGAGATTCGGGCGGAGGCCTCACCGGCCTTGGGCGAAATCGGATTCCGTTTTCGAGAAGAGACCCTCCCGCTCCTCCTTAAGGCGATGGATCGAAAGGTTCCTGAAGTTCAAGTCAAGGCGGCCGAGCATTTCAAAACTTTCGCCCACGCTCAGGAATTGTTAAGGGGCCTCCGAGGTGACAGCCGTGCCCTTGACGGCGCCTCGTTTTTAACCATTCGGGCAAATCCTCCGGGGCAGCGACCGAGGCGGCGCGAAAAGATGCTCGAATATCAGAATCTTGTGGCTCAGACAATCGAAAAGCTTGAGGCGGCCCAAGAGCGCTCCGAACTCCGCGCCGCACCCCAGCAACCGGGGAGTTGGGAGGCGGAGCTTCATCGGCTCATTGCTCGGGGTCTTGCGGGGCAGCCAAATCGCGAGAGACAAATTGCGGAAGACGCCTTGGCCGAGGTTCGCCTTTTGATCGAGGCCTTTGAATCCGTCTCGTGGGGCGGGGAGGGGCTTTCCCGTCTGGCCGGAAAACTTCGCGAGGCCCGGGCAAGAGACGAGCTTCAGCTGCCCCAAGGCCTCTTTGGCGGGGGGGAAATCCGTCTCGGAAATCTTCTTCTTTCACTCCAGGGGTTGTCCCGCGATCTTCAAAGCCTTCTCGACAATCTTCCACCCTCAGGGGAGGGGAACCGGCGAAGCCTCGAGAACTGGATCCAAAGGACGGACCGGGTCGTGCACGAGCTCGCTTTCCTAGACCCCCGGCCTGTTCCCACGAAGGATTCTTCCGGTCCAAAACTTCCCTATGAACGGATTCTCGTGAAGCGAAAGTGGTCGTCCCGCTCCGAGGCGAGAGGGGATGGGGCTCGCCAGAAAGAGGTCCAAAAGGAGATTGACTGGGCCTACGAATTGAAAGAGCAGGCGAGGGCGCGGGCGGTGCAGTTGCTCCGCTACAACCGTCAGATTTTGACACTCTTCCGGACCTGGAGAGAATTTAAGTCGGCGCGCCGATTCAAAAATGCGGAATCGGTCTTGGCGTTGATTCAAGGTTACGCCGGCCGCCTCGAAGAGTTTGCGAAGCGAATCGGTCCGGAGAAAGAGAGTCTGAATCCCCGTGGGGAGGCTTCGAGTTACGCGGCCATTGCCGCTCGGCCGCCCACCGAACTCAAAGCCGTCTCACAGAAGCTGAGTGGCAAGATTCGAGCCTTTATTCCCCGTTTCGTTTCGGCGCACCGAAATCACGACGATGCCCTCCTCGAGAAGCTCAACCGAGAAGTCGTCCCGCTTCACAAGGCAAAAATCAAAGCCCAGCTTCTTCAGGCGCGCCACCTCCTCTCTCGGGAGAAGCACAACGAGTCGGCCGTGCTCCGGATGCTCACGGCACTTTATTTAAGCTACCTCAAACTTGCCGAGGAATATCACTGGCGCTATCGCCGGGCCGTCGCGAAGGCAGCCGTCGAGCACATTCAGGTCGTGGGGCGGCACGGGGTCGAGCGAGTTTACGATTACAAATACTTCCGAATTTTCGAGAAGCCGCCGGCCAAAGCGGGAGAGGAGACAAAGGTCATTATCCGTCAGAACCGGTGGGTCAAGGAAACCCTTGAAGACGAATCGTTCCGATACGTTCCAAAGGAAAGGGATATCGAATTAAAGGATTTGGATGCGGGACTCCGGAGCCAGTTTCATACCCTTCTCAGTCAGGAAAAAGACTATGCGCAGATTCTTTATCGGCTCGGGGCGCTCGATTTCGTCATCGGCCTTTTTGAAACTTTTCCGCACGCTCTTCCCAGCTATTACCGGGAACAAGTCGACGCAAACGTTCAGGAAATCCTCGAGGGGCGAGAAGGGGGGCTTGAAGCCGGGCGGGTTCCAGAGAAACTCGAGGCGGCCGAGAGCATTCGAGCCGGTCTCAAGGACATTGACACTGAAAATGTGAACGAGGGAATTGGGCTCTTGAAAGAGGCTGTGAGAATTCTCAAGGAGCGGCTTCGGGGTATTGAAAAGAAAAAAGAAGGGGTCGAGAACCGGACGGATTACCTGGCACACCTCGTTCGTCTCGAAGACACGGGGAGGGCCGTCTTTGAATTAGAAGAGCTTGTCGGGAAGAAGCAATATACGAAGGGCGTTGAACTCCTCGGCGTCTTAATCGAGACGCATTACCGCCAGATTGCCGGAGTTGAGACGCAGTATGAATCGCTTCAGCGAAACGTCGTGGCGCTCAAAGATCATTTTTCTTGGCTCGCCCAGCCGCATCCGCAGAACGGGCAAAGGCTCAAAAAGGTCGCTGAGCACCTTCGGCGGGTCAAAACGATGACCAGAGTGAACCTGAGGCGGTCCGAACTCCGGAGCGAATCTTCCGAGGACTATTTCGAACTCGGTTTAATCCGAGCGGGCGAGACCCGCCGCCTCTTTGCTGGCTTTCCCTTCACCCTCCCCTCTCCCCCAGAGGGGGAGAGGGCTAGGGGTGAGGGGGCTGAGAGATCTGAGCTAAGGAACGAGGAAAAGGATTCGCCGATTTTGTTGAAACTTGGCGAGGGAAAGGAAATCAGGAATGGGGTGAGGATTTGGGTGGTGAAGCTCTCCCGAAGGAAGGCGCTCGTCAAGGTGAGTCCGAAAAGGGAGGGAGCCATTGTCGTTTTGACGGCCGAGAGCTTTAAAAAATGGCAGGACTTGAGTGAAGAAGAGAGGAAGAAGGAGATCTCGAAGAAGAGGAAACCTTTATTCGTCACCCTTCACAGCCAGAATGACCGGCATTTGGAAGAAGGAGTGGTTGCCGTCGGTTTGAATCGTGGAGAAGAAGTCTTTCGCATTGGCCTTCACTCCATCGATTTCAAAAATCAGAGTGTGGAAATAAAAATCGAGGAACCCACTTCCCCTCCGGCCGCCCTCCCGCCGGCTGTGATGGAACCGGCAACCGCCTCCGAGCCGCCGCCTCGCCCAGCGCCGATTGCCCCCACTCAAAAACCGATGCTTGCGGAAGAACTAAATCGATTGGCAGTTTCCCTTCAGGTAGAACTTCTGGCGGCAGAGAGCAAAGGGCTTCAAGCCGTCGAACAGTTTCTTGAAGAAAGAGGCGAGGAAATCAGAACGCTGGAGGAAATCCAGAAGGCGCCGAGACAGGTTCAGGCTTTCCTTAAGGCGCTTAGGAAAGCGAGAGAATTCCTGTCAGGAGGCTCTTCCGTTAGGGAGGGTGCTCAGGCGCCTCAGGAGAGACCACCCGTATCGGCTTTCAACTCCTTCACCGTCCCCTCTCCCACTCCGGCGGAGAGGAAAGAAGAGAAGAAGTCCAAGGCATTTCCCCCTCTCCCTCCGGAGAACAGGAAGGAAGAAGGAAGGGAGTCGAGCCAGTTTCTCCCTCTCCCTTTGGGAGAGGGTGGGGGTGAGGGGGAAAAGAGCTCAGAGTCCGTCAAACAAGGGGCGCGTCGGACGGTTCCTCACGATTCGACCGCTTTCGTAGCAGAAGTTACGAGAGATTTTGATCCCTACGGTTTTAGTTGGGACGAGTTAGTCAGACATTACGGGGCCGAACAGAAAGAAACCCTGAGGCGGCGCATTGAAAGTTTACGACGCCAAAGGTGGATTAGCATCATCCGTCCCGGCGTCTATGAAGTCGACGGCAGGATCCTGAGTCGCCTTTCCCAATCCCTCACCGCCCGCTCCGAGGCACGGGCTGTCCGGATCGAGCCCATTGAGATGACCGCCGACTCTCATCTGAATTTCGCGAGCTCCGGTGTGCCGAGGGTTGTCCCGAAGGGCGAGCTCTCGAGAATTTTGAAAAGGCCCGGGTACGAGATTCGTCCGTTGAGGGTCGACGTGAGCCCGATCCTTAAAGATTATTCGGGTGGACGTCTTGTTGCCTTCTGGAGTTTTCCCATTCCGTATTCGAATCGTCACTGGCCCAATAGCTCTTTGAGCCTTTATTGGCTTCACGACAGACGCCTTCAGCCGATTGCAATCGGGGAAGGGGATAACGATTCCGTTCCCATTGGATTCACCCCCCTTGGCCCCCGGGCCTGGTATCGGATCTACTCAACCCAAGTCGGATTCAGACTGGTCACGATGGTTAAAGATAACTACGTTTCTCTTTTTAAAATTGAACTTTCATCGGGTCAGCCAAAGGCCGTCCGGATCCCCCTGGGAGAGAAGCCGTCCTTTCAGGCCCGGTTGAGTATTGCGGACGAGGGATATCGTGTGGAGAAAATTCAGGGGAAAGAAATCTTGGTTGTCGCACGAGAGGTTTCAAGGAAAGAAGAAGACCCTGAAATCAGATTCAGCCTTTCCGATGGTTCACTTATTCCCTTCCGGGCCGAGGTGCGGGGACGGAATGAAATTGAAGCGGAGATTGAAGCGGTAAAGAAGGAGATTGGAAAATCGGAAAGGAAGCTCTTGGAGACTTCTTCCAAAAAATCCGGTGAGCGACGACACCTCCGGAGTGAGGTGCGCAACAAAGTGGTAAGGGTGCTTGTGGCGGAGAAGCCGGCGAGTAGAGAGACGGTGGAATCGATTAAGAGGCGTGTGGAGTCATTCGAAGGCGAGGCGGTCCTTATTCAGGCCGCAGAGAATGTCGGAAAAATTAAAGATGAGCTGGAAAAAGTAATCCGGCAGGAAAAGCCGACGGTGGTGCTTATTCGTTCAGGGACAGAGGCTTTTGAAGAACCCGAGTTTGTGCGAATGGCCCAGGAAAGTGGGGTCCGTGCCATCATCCGAATGGGGATGGGGACCGAAAAGGTGGATTCGGAATCGACAAAGGCGGCTGGAATATCTGCCGTCCGAACTCTCGGGAGCGAAAACTCAGTAGCCAATCTCACGCTCCGATTCCTGCTGGCGGCGCTGGGAGGAACGGACGAAGCGGCCGATTCGATCGATCTGGCTGAGAGTAATGGATGGAAAGCCATTTTCGATATTTCCGTCCAGGAGTTCTGGAATGCATTGAAGAAATCACAAGAGAGAGGTCTTGGATCTTTAGACGATGTCACTCGCCTCAAGCTCTTTAAACCGATGTCCGGGCAACGTGCCCGACGATTCCTGGAACAGGGACTAAAAGGCAACACGATCGGATTGATTGGTTTAAGAGCAACTGGGCAGAAGGTCGCCCGGAAATTGAAGTTGATCCGGGAGTTGACCGGAATTCAGTTTAAGGTGATGGCCACCTCGCCCAGTCTGATCCGGAAAGATCCGGAGAAACTGAAGGAGGCGGCTGACTTAGAGGTCGAGGTCGGAACGGATGACGAAGTGCTTGCAAGCTCAGATATTCTTTCACTGCACCTTCCTGCTCCGGGTCGTGGTGAGCCGCCGTATTTCACAACGGAACGCCTTTTGAAAGCAGCCCAATTAAAGATCTTCATTAACACTTCCCGTCAAAGGCTTGTCGGTTCAGATGCTTTGGACAGCTTTCTATCACGATCCAAAGACAACCGTTACTTCGCTGACGTCGATTTGGTGGAAAAGGGCAATGTCATCTCCTCTTTGGCCAACCTCATCAATCACGCAGGAGCTTTTATGGTCCCTCACATCGGGGCATCCACCGAGAACGCCGCCCAGGGCGTCGAAGCAATGACCCTTCCGACACTTCAGGCCACGATCGAACTTCTTTTGGGCCGTGCACCCTCGGATCCTTCCTTCAAGCTCAACATCGTCAACGGTGTCGTCCCGCACCGCGCCGAGGTGCGGAAGATTCAGCATTCCTGGTCAGAATTGATCGATCCCTTGATGCGTGAAAGGAGTTTTACGAATGATGGCCGCGGTGTTTTCGCTGGTAAGAGTCAAGGATTATTACCGTTGCCGAAAGAATCAGCAAGGCAATCATCGGCCAGTAGATCCAGAGT
>CAYJTI010000028.1:0-1346 GCA_964373135.1 uncultured bacterium
GAGCCGGGCGTAATTCTTGGCCCACGTGACCAGTCCCCGGATTTCCTGTTTCTTCAATTTTCGAATGAAGCGGGCCGGCCGTCCAAAATAAAGGGAGCCCGGTTTCAAACGTTCCCCCTTCGGAACAAGACTCCCGGCGCCCACCAAGGTCCCTGAACCAACCACCGCCCCGTCCAGGACAATCGAACCCATTCCAATGAGCGCCCCGTCTCTCACCGTGCAGGCGTGGAGAATCACGGAATGCCCCACCACCACGTAATCTCCCACCCGGCAAGGTTCGCCCCGCTCCACGTGAAGGACCGAAAGATCCTGAATATCGGTGTAACGCCCGACCTCGATCCGATTGATGTCTCCCCTGAGCACGGCCCCCGGCCACACGCTTGAATAATCTCCCAGCGTGACCTCGCCTTCCACCACGGCGCTCGCAGCGATGAAAACCTTTTTCCCAATCTTCGGGCGGCAGACTTTGATCGTCATGGCGAGGAGCCTACCCCCCTAAGTGAGTAAATTTCCGGAGGCAACTTTCTAGATTTGACGGGGGGTTGCTGGCAATTCCGGCCGGCGGGCCGGAATTTGATTTCTGCCGCCGTGTTCACGGTTTTAACAACTGGACCAGATTAAACGTAATTTCCCGATTCGTCTCTACAATCGAATCCACCAGAGGAATTTCTTTCGGACAAATCTCCAGACAATTTTGCGCATTGCCGCACTCCTCGATTCCCCCTTTGGCCGCCAAGGCCTTCAGCCTTTCCCGCTTGAGCTCTTTCCCAATCGGATGGCGGTTAAAAAGCCTCGCCTGGCTGAGGAGGGCCGCACCGATAAAATCGTTGGCCTCGTTAACCTGCGGGCAGACCTCAAGGCAGGCGCCACAAGTGAAACATCGGCTCAACGCATAATTAATCTGCTGGTCCTTGGGAAGGATCTTGGGTCCGGGCCCCCGGTCTTTCGTATCTTCGAGGGGCACCCATGCTTTCACCCGCTTCAAATTTTCAAACATCCGTGACCGGTCGACCACAAGATCCCGGACCAGCGGAAACTTTTTCATCGGCTCAATCGTAATCGGCGGCTTCAGACGGTCCACCAGCGTCGAGCAGGCCTGCCGAACCCGTCCATTAATGACCATCGTGCAAATCCCGCAGACCTCCTCCAGGCAGCTCGACTCCCACGCGATGGGAGCCGTGGGCCGACCGTCAAAAGTCTTCGGGTTTTTTCGAATCTCCTGGAGACAGGCGATGAGATTGAGATAAGGACGATAGGAGATGTGAAACTCCTCCCAGTGAGGCTTCGCCTCCGGCGTCTCCTGCCGCTTGATCTTCAGAACGACTTTCTCAGATTTTCCCATAAGA
>CAYJTI010000028.1:1356-11408 GCA_964373135.1 uncultured bacterium
CGCCTGTCCCCAAAAGGTGCCTGTCCCCAAAAGGTGCCTGTCCCCTTTTAATATTTCCTTTCCTTAGGCTGAAGAAGCGACGTATCGACCGCTTCGTCAAAAAACTCCGGGCCCTCTGGCGTCCACTTCGCAACCGTCGTCTTGAGCCAGTTGGCGTCGTCCCGCCCGGGAAAATCCGGTTTGTAATGCGCTCCCCGGCTTTCGTTCCGGCGAAGGGCCCCGAGCGTCATCACCCGTGCCAGCTCAATCATATTTTGAAGCTGGCGCGCGAAGACCACGGCCTGATTGGCCCACCGGGTCGGATCGTTCACATTCACCTGGGCGAGCCGCTCTTTGAGTTCGAGAAGTTTTTCATCCGTCTCTTTAAGCTTCGGGTTATAGCGAATCACGGAGACATTGTCGGTCATCCACTTTCCCATCTCTTCCCAGAGGGCGTAGGGATTTTCCCGGCCGTGGGAGCGCAAAATGGCCTCAAGCTTTTCCTCCTCCACCTTTTCCTGCTGGCCAAAGCTGCGGGAGCTCGCCGATGCCGCATCACTTTTGAGAGAATTAAAATACTCTTCCACCCGGTCACTGGCGAGTTCTCCGCCGTAAAGGCAGGAGAGGAGCGAATTCGCGCCGAGGCGATTGGCGCCGTGATATTGGTAATCACACTCCCCGGCCGCAAGAATTCCAGGAAGATTCGTCATCTGACGCGAATCGACGTAAATCCCTCCCATCGAATAATGCACGGCCGGGAAGACCCGCATCGGCACCTTGCTCGGGTCTTCGCCCACAAATTTTTCATAGATTTCGATAATCCCGGCAAGGCGCTCCTTCAAAAGTTTCGGATCGACGTGGGAAATATCAAGATAAACCACATCCTGGCCTTCCACTCCCAGTTTCATTTCCCGGCAGACTTTAAAAATGGCCCGGGAGGCGATGTCCCTCGGCACGAGATTCCCATATTTCGGATACCATTCCTCAAGAAAATACCAGCGCCTTCCCTCCTGGTAAGTCCAAATCCGTCCGCCTTCACCCCGCACCGCCTCGGAAATGAGGCGATGTTTGTCTTCGCCAGGAATCGCCGTCGGGTGGACCTGAATAAATTCCCCATTCGCATACCAAACACCTTGCTGAAAAAGGGAGCCTGCCGCCGAGCCCGTGCAAATCATGGAGTTGGTGCTCCGGCCAAAAATCATTCCTGGCCCGCCGGTGGCAATCACCACGGCATCGGCCCGGAAGGAACGGATTTCAAGATTAATCAAATTCATGGCCACAATCCCCCGCCCCACTCCTGAATCGTCAATCACCGCAGAAAGAAATTCCCAGCCTTCGTAACGCTTCACCAATCCCTCGGTCTCAAGGCGCCTCACCTGTTCATCCAAGGAGTAAAGCATCTGCTGGCCGGTCGTGGAGCCGGCAAAGGCCGTGCGGTGAAATTTGGTGCCGCCGAAACGGCGAAACTCAAGGTCCCCCTCGCCCGTCCGGTTGAAGGCGACTCCGATTCGATCCAAAAGATAAATGTAGGCCGGCGCCTTTTCACACATCCCCTTCACCATCGGCTGATTCGCAAGGTAGTCACCGCCATGTATCGTCTCCTCAAAGTGAATTTGGGGCGAATCCCCTTCTCCCTTGGTATTGACCGAGGCGTTGATGCCTCCCTGCGCGCAAACGGAGTGAGAGCGTTTGCAGGCAACCATCGAAAAAAGATCGACCGGAATCCCTTTCTCTCCCAATTTAATCGTGGCAAAAAGTCCGGCGAGCCCGCCCCCCACCACAATGGCTTTTCGTTTTTGCACGGCTACTTCACCAGATGCAAAATTGAACTGACGCCCGCGATAAAAAGTCCGAGGCCGAGAACTCCTGACCAGGCGCCGGCAATCTTTTGGGACCTCTGGCTCACGGTAAAACCCCAGCTCACGAGAAATCCCCAGATTCCATTTGCAAAGTGAAACATCACAGCGGCCATCCCCACGACATAAAACCAGAAGACCCACGGGACACTCACAAGCTCCTGCATCCTTGCGTAACTGACTTCCGTCCCGTAGAGGGCATTCACTATCCGGGTGTGGTAGGCGTGGTAGGCAATGTAGGTAAACGCAAGAAGCCCGGTCCAGCGCTGGAGCGTGTAAAGGAAATTCTTCGGATAGGGATACCAAGCGAGATTGGATTTTCCGGTGAACCCAACGTAAAAACCGTAAAGGGCGTGATAAAGAATCGGAAGCCCGATGAAGGTCACCTCCATGAAGGTGACAAAAGGAAGGCTCCGCAGGAATTCGATTTTCGCGTTGTAAACCTCGGGCCCCTGAAGGATGAAGGAGTTTGTAAACATATGCTCCAGGAGAAATGCCCCAATCGGCACCATCCCCGAAAGGGAATGGAGCCTCCTCAGCCAAAAATGAATTGAAGGCCTTAAGCTAGCTTGATCCATGGGTGCCAAGAGGTCTCACCCCCTATTCCTTAGCGGCGTCGAAGGTATCGATCCGCATCCTGATGGTCTCCGGCAAAAACAAATTTGATCCCCCTCACGATGGGCAAGACAAAAATTCGGTAATTCATCGAAACGGATAGGCTTAAAAAAGGCCCACACTTATGAACTCTAAGTCCCTTCGGGAACTGTCGGGTGAGATAGTGATCCACAAACGCCTCGATCGTGCGACGGGACTTCTCTTGGAGCTCGGGGGGTAATTTCTCAAATTGAGAATCAAAACTTTGAGTAAACTCTACGACGATTTTTTTTTCGTCAGCCGGTCCAGATGCGCGAGCGCCGCCTTCTTCCCCCGCACCCGAGTGACGGGTTCCCTTTCGCATTTCGCCAAAAACTCCTCCCACTGTTGATGAGTGAACTCGATTGGGACCTCCGACTCCTGGATCACAATCTTCCCGTCTTCGTCTTCCAAAAAAGCAATCTTATCCCCTTTCTCAATTCGAAGCTTCTCCCGAACTTTCTTAGGGATACTGATCTGCCCCTGGCTTGTGACTCGAGCTTCATCCAACTTCACCATCGGGACCCCCCCTCCTTTACATTAAAATAATATCACATTAATTCATTAAATCAATCCCAGACTCTGATTCTCCCGAGAGCCGCTTCAGCCAAAAATGGATTGAAGGCGCGGCGGCCGATTCATTCATTGGTTTGCGTCAAGGCAAGGGACCTCGCTTCGCTCGGCCGCCTGTCCGTGGCACGGCTGCGCCGCCACGGGCAGGTACTGCTCCAGATGCCCCCCCCGGCAAACCCGGGGCATTTTCTGCTGTGAATCCTCCTCTCTCTAAAAGGGTGTTGGCCCACGCGCGACACTGCTTCGCCACCTCCGTTTTCCACTCCGTATTTTTGGAAAGAGTATCCCACTGGAGTCGTGCCTGTGCCAAGAAGCCTTGGATCTCGGCAAGCAACCTTTGAATTTCGATTTCTACTTCGCGGACTGTCCACTCGGCAAAAAACTCAGCCTCTTCCATCACCCTCTTGATTGCCCCTTCGTCAAGTTCCATTTCAGTGAATGAAGCGATTCGCGCCAAGTCTGATGCCAAATGACCCAGTCGCATTCGAGCACTCTCTTTCAAAAATCTTTCCCAAATCTCAGCCGGATTTTTCACACAACCTCCAATAAATTCCTTACGGTGCTTTCGACCTTCTTTCGAATGAGAGGGTCTCCAATCGTCATGGAACGGTTTCTCCGTCGTGGTGCAATATTGATCATCGCCTCAAATCGCACTTCCCTCTTCTTCGGAATCCAATCAGCTCCCCATATGTCTTCTTGCTTACTTCCCTCTCGCAAGAGAAGCGATTCACAGTCTGCGTGGAGTCCGCCGCCCCCCGCCAGAATTCCCTTCGAGACGTCCACCGCCACCTTGATGAAATCTTCTAGCTGTCTCAACATCTGGGCAATTTCTTCCTTCGTAGCCTTCGTTCGAATCAGAAGAACTGGCATCAGCTTTTCAGTAACTGACGGAGGACGAAGGGGAGGATGCCGCCATGCTGGTAATAGGAAAGTTCCACGGGGGTATCGATTCGGCAAAGGACCTTGAATTTTTTCTCTTCGGATTTTCCTCGGGCGAGGACCGCAAGCCTCTTTCCCGGTTTGAGGTCCTTGGCAATTCCTTCGATGGAAAAAATTTCTTCACCCTTTAACCCAAGCGAGTCACGATTCTGGCCCTTTTCAAATTCAAGCGGCAAGACCCCCATTCCAATTAAGTTCGAACGGTGAATCCGCTCGAAGCTTTCCGCAATCACCGCCTTGACGCCAAGGAGCGCCGGTCCCTTGGCGGCCCAGTCCCGAGAAGAGCCGGCGCCATATTCTTTTCCGGCGAGGACAATCAAAGGGACTTTTTCCTTCTGATACTTCACTGCCGCATCGTAAATGGACATCTTCTCTCCCTCCGGCAGGTGCCGGGTCCACCACCCTTCAGTCCCCGGGGCCAAGAAATTTTTGACCCGCACGTTGGCAAACGTCCCCCGAATCATTACCTCATGATTCCCCCGCCGGGCGCCGTAAGAGTTGAAATCTTTCGGGTCGACCCCTTCACCCATGAGATATTTGCCGGCTGGACTTTCCCTCGCAATGGAACCGGCAGGCGAAATATGGTCGGTCGTGACCGAATCGCCGACCCTCACGAGGACCCGGGCCTCTCGAATGTCCTTGAGGGGCACCGATTCGTGGGCGAGGTTCGTGAAATAAGGCGGATTTTTCACGTAGGTTGATTTTGCCTCCCACGCAAAGGTGCCTCCTTTGGGAACCTTCAATGATTTCCAATTGTCATCCCCTCTAAAAACGTGGCGATACTCGCCCTTAAACATCCGTGCGCTGACGCTTCGCATCGCCTCTTGAATCTCCTTTTGGCTGGGCCAAATCTCTCGAAGATAAACCGGTTTTCCCGAACGGTCCTTCCCGAGAGGGTCGTTCACAAGATCAATATCAATGGTCCCCGCAATCGCATACGCTACCACAAGCGGCGGTGAGGCCAAATAGTTGGCACGAACGAGGGGGTTGATTCGCCCTTCGAAATTCCGGTTCCCTGAAAGGACGGCGACCGCCACGAGGTCTTTTTCTTTCACGGCGCGTCCGATCGGTTCAGGAAGTGGGCCGGAATTTCCAATGCAGGTGGTGCAGCCAAAACCGACGAGATGAAACTTAAGTTTCTCAAGGGCCTCCGTCAATTTCGTTTCTTTCAAGTATTCCATCACGACCTTGGAGCCGGGCGCCAGGCTTGTCTTGACCCACGGCTTCACGGCGAGGCCCCGCTCGACGGCCTTCTTCGCAAGGAGCCCGGCACCCATCATCACCTGGGGATTCGAGGTATTGGTGCAGCTCGTAATCGCGGAAATCACGACTGAGCCGTGACGAAGCTCAAAGGCTCCGGTGTCCGTCTTGACTTCCACCGCCGTCTCTAAATTGGCGGAGAGAGCGGGGCCCGTTGTCTTGACCGCCGTCCGGGGGCTTCCCCCCTCATTGAGCCACCCATTCATCCTTCCTTTATCCAGCTCGGGCAATTTATCCTTCATCATCGCAAGGAGCGATTCCCGGAAATTTCGTTTCGCTTGGCTCAACGAAACCCGATCCTGCGGACGTTTGGGCCCAGCGAGTGAAGGTTCCACCTTTCCAAGATCAAGCTCGAGCGTGTCTGAGAAAAGAGGGTCGGGTGTCTCCTGAGTCCGGAAAAGCGATTGCTCCTTGCAATAGACCTCCACCCGACGAATCAATTCTTCGCTCCGGCCCGTCAGCCGGAGGTAATCGAGCGTGGCCTGGTCCACGGGAAAGAAGCCGACCGTCGCTCCATATTCCGGCGCCATGTTGGCAATCGTGGCGCGGTCAGGGAGGGAGAGTGAGTCAAGGCCCGGACCGAAGAACTCCACAAACTTTTCGACGACCCCTTTCGCCCGAAGCATCTCGGTCACGGTAAGGACAAGATCCGTGGCCGTCACCCCCCCCTGAAGCGTTCCCCGAAGTTTGAAACCGACCACTTCGGGAATGAGCATCGAGATCGGCTGTCCGAGCATCGCGGCCTCCGCTTCAATCCCTCCGACGCCCCAGCCGAGGACACCGAGCCCGTTAATCATCGTCGTGTGAGAGTCGGTGCCGACGAGGGTGTCGGGGTAGGCGAGGTTTTCCCCCTTCTCATGCTTTGTGAAAACCACTTGGGCCAGATATTCAAGATTCACTTGATGCACAATCCCGGTCCCGGGCGGGACGACCCGAAAATTTTGAAAGGCGCCTTGACCCCATCGGAGGAATTGGTAGCGCTCAAGATTGCGCTCGAATTCGCGGCAGGCATTCTCCCGGAAGGAATCGGGCGTTCCGAAGGAATCGACAATCACGGAGTGGTCAATCACGAGGTCCACGGGTTGAAGCGGATTAATCTTTTTCGGATCCCCGCCGAGCCGCTTGAGGGCGTCACGCATCGCCGCCAGATCGACAATGGCCGGGACCCCCGTGAAATCCTGCAAAATCACGCGCGCCGGAATAAAGGAGATTTCCCGTTCGGACTTTTTTCGAGGGTCCCACCGCGCCAGGGCCTCTACCTCTTCCCGTTTCACAAGGCAGCCGGCTTCATTCCGGAGGAGATTTTCGAGAAGGATTCGGATTGAAAATGGAAGCCGCGAAAGTTTTGTGAGGCCGGCCTTTTCAAGGGTGTCGAGGCGGAAGAGGGTGTAGTTCTGGGTGCCGATTTTTAAGGTGGAACGGGAATGAAAACTGTTCATCGAACCGAGTGTCCTCTCGTCATTGCGAGGAGCTGCCGAAGGCGGCGGCGAAGCAATCTCCTGACTTTGAGATTGCTTCGCCCTCGTCACAGGCTCCGCCAGTGCCGGGGACTCGCAATGACATCGAAGACTCTACAGACTGAGTTTTGCCACATTCTCGCGAACGTGCTCGGCCGAAGCGTGAAGGGCTTTCTTCTGTTGCGGGGTCAATTCCAACTCAATGATTTCTTTCACGCCGGAACGGTCAAAACGGGCCGGGACGCCGCAGTAGGTCTCCTGGATTCCATATTGGCCCGTGCAGTAGACCGAGGAAGGAATGACTTCGCCCTTTTCAAGCAGGATATTTTCAACCATTCGGGCCACACACGAACTCGGCGCATAGAAGGCGCTCCCCGTTTTAAGGTAACTCACAATCTCAGCACCGCCCTCCCGAGTCCGTTGGTTAATGGCTTCAATCCGCTCCGGTTTGAGAAGCTTGGTCACCGGTTTCCCTTTCACCTTCGTCTGCTCCGGGACGGGGACCATTTGGTCCCCGTGACTTCCCAAGACCATTGCCTCGACATCGCTCGGTTTACATCCGAGCTCCTCCGAAAGAAAATAGGCGTAACGCGCCGAATCAAGCGCCCCGGCCATTCCAAAGACGCGTTTGGATTCGAACCCTGATTTTTTCCACGCCAGGTGAACCATCACATCCAGGGGATTCGTCACGACCAAGAGGAGGGTCTTCGGCGAAACTTTCACGACCTCCGCCACAATCTCCGAGACGATCTGGGCGTTTTGATTCAACAGGTCGTCCCGGCTCATTCCCGGTTTTCGCGAGAGGCCGGCCGTGAGGACGACGAGGTCAGAGTTTTTTGTCTCCTCGTAACGATGGGTGCCGGTGATTTTCGCTTCAAAACCCTCGACCGGTGCGCTCTGCATCATGTCGAGGGCCTTTCCCTCGGGGAGGCCTTCGACGATGTCGGCAAGGATAACGTCCGCCAGATTCTTTTCAATGAGCCGCTGGGCGGTCGTCGCTCCCACGAAACCCGCCCCAACGACCGTCACTTTTGGTCTTCCCATCTTTTGACTTTTTACTTTTTCCTTTTTACTTTTGCCCTTTGATTTCTCGGATAATCGCCTCTCCCATTTCGCGAGTCCCAACCGCTGTGGGGTCGTCCTTGCGTTCTTTCAAATCATACGTCACCGATTTTCCCTCTTTGATGACCCGCGCCGCTGCGTTCTCAAGCCGGTCGGCGGCCTTCTCTTCTCCCAGGTAGCGAAGCATCAAGACGCCTGAAAGAATCAAGGCCGTGGGATTGACCTTGTTGAGGCCTTTGTGTTTCGGCGCCGAACCGTGGACCGCCTCAAAGAGGGCATGCCGGTCGCCGAGATTCGCACCCGGCGCCACGCCGAGACCCCCAATCAAACCGGCACAAAGGTCGGAGATAATGTCGCCATAAAGATTCGGAAGGACCATCACGTCAAACTGCTCCGGATTCTGCACGAGCTGCATTGTCATATTGTCCACGATTCGATCTTCAAACTGAATCTCGGGGTAACGCTTGGCCACTTCGCGCGCCACTTCGAGAAAAAGCCCGTCGGAAAATTTCATAATGTTGGCCTTATGGACCGCCGTGACCTTCTTGCGGCGGTATTTCTTCGCATATTCAAACGCAAACCGAACCACCCGCTCCGTCCCATAAACTGAAATGGGTTTAATACTGACACCGGAATCCTGCCGGATTTTTCTTTTAGAAAGCCGTTCAATCTGGCGAATCAGCTCAAGCGCCTCGGGCGTCTCCTTCTGGAATTCGATCCCGGCGTAGAGATCCTCGGTGTTCTCACGGACGATGACCAAGTCAATCTTCTGGTAGCGCGAACGGACTCCGGGATAGGATTTACAGGGCCTGAGGCAGGCGTAAAGATCGAGCTCCTTCCGAAGCGCCACATTGACCGAACGGAATCCCGTGCCGACGGGGGTTGTAATGGGGGCTTTGATGGCGGCGTGGCTTTTCCGAATCGATTCAAGCACGCGATTCGGAAGGGGTGTCCCCTCCTTCTCCATCACATCGAGGCCGGCCTGCTGGACATCCCATTCAATCGAAACACCCGTCGCCTCAAGCACGCGGCGGGTCACCTCAGCTATTTCGGGACCGATTCCGTCCCCGGGGATTAAAGTGACTCGGTAGGCCATTGAAAGGTTTATGTTATAATTGCGATTTCGTTAACCTAACTCTTTTTAGTTTTGCGGGTTATGCTAACAAAAAAGGAGTTTTCGTTCAATCGATGAATCCTGAAGCCATCCGCCTGACCCTCCTCGAGGCCTTCAAAGACGCGGGGGTTCTCTTAAAGGAAACTCTTCACGAACGCCGGGTTGTCGCCAAAAAGGGAGAGTTGAGCCTCGTCACAGAAACCGACAAACGTTCAGAGCAGTTAATCCTTCAAAAAATCCTGTCACGGTTTCCGGACCATTCCATCCTCTCCGAGGAGTCCCCGGCCCGCGGCCATTCTCCCTCGCGCTGGATCATCGACCCCGTCGACGGCACCACAAATTTCGCTCATACCTATCCCGTCGCTTGCATCTCAATCGCCTTCGAGGAGGGAGGCCGAGTGACATTTGGCGGCGTCTATGATCCCTTTCGGGAAGAACTCTTTTATGCCGAAAAAGGTCACGGGGCCACCTTAAATAACCTGCCGATTGTTGTCTCTCAAACTCCCAGCCTTGCCGAATCCCTTCTCGTGACAGGTTTCCCTTATGACCGGAGGGAGCATCCGGACGAATACCTTCAAATCTGGAAAACCTTTATGCTCCGGGTGCAGGGAATCCGGCGAACGGGTGCCGCCGCGCTCGATCTCGCTTATGTCGCCTCGGGACGGTTTGACGGATTCTGGGAGTCGAAGCTCAATCTTTGGGATGTGGCGGCCGGCTCCCTTTTGATTGAGGAGGCCGGAGGAAGGTTGAGTGATTTTTCGGGGAGGCCGTTACGGTTGGGCGAAGGAACGCTCGTGCCTCAAATGGTGGCGTCGAACGGATTCGTCCACGAAGAGATGACCGCCTGCCTTAAGCCCTTTGTTTCTCTGGGAAAATGAGCCGGGGGAAGAAAAAAAAGTCGAACGTTCCCAAGCCCCGCCATGTCTGGCAAATCAAGCCTGAAACCCGCGTCAAACCCTCGGAAAAAATTTACCGCCGGCCGAAGCAGAAGCGGAAAAAACCACGCTGGGTCGACGATGTCGACTGGTACGGCGAGGAGTTACTCTAACCCTAGAAAAGCGCCGGCGTCTCCGTATTCAGTCTCCGTGGGGTGCTCCTCGGCATATCGTTCCTCAAACGCCCGAAATATTACCTCACTCTCCCGGTCATTGACCCTCAGACAGCACTCAGCCGCAAACA
>CAYJTI010000029.1:0-11407 GCA_964373135.1 uncultured bacterium
CGGTTTTTAAAGGATTGGTCCCAGTTTCAAAAAGACGCAACGATTCCTGCATGACTCGCAGGTTTTCACTCTCTTGCCGAATCCTCCGCGCATGACAAACTTTCCGTTTGCTTCATCGTCATCCCAACGCACATCTTCCGGAGAGGGGTGGCTTTTTCCCGTCAAAATTGGTGCGCTCTTTCTTGCCTTGATCTTCGGTTCAGACGAGGGAAGGTTGGCTCGGGCCGCTCAGGAAAAGCAGCCGGCACCCGGGACCGTGGAGACGGTGGCCGACCAACTCGAGTACGAGCGGACTGGAAAAAAGGTCATCGGGAAGGGGAACGTGGTCGTGGCTTACGGCGATATGAAGCTGGCGGCCGACTACGCGGAAGTGGATACGGAAACAAAAGAGGCCTATGCCCGGGGTCATGTGATCCTATTGGAGGGTGAGACGGTTTCGGCCCGAGGCGAAGAGGCGTACTACAATTTTGAGAAACAGACGGGCCGGTTTCCCAATGGAAAGAGCGTGACGTTTCCTTGGTTTGTCCAAGGAAAGGAAGTGGAGCAGATTGAAAGAGGCAAACTGAGAATCACCGACGCCGGAGTCACGACCTGCGACCGGGACCGGCCTCACTTTCAGATTCGGGCGAAGAAGGTGACGGTCCATACGGGGGATAAAATTTTTGCCCGGGATATCACGCTCCATGTCCTGGGAAAAAAGGTTTTCTGGTGGCCCTACGCGGTCATCCCGCTTCAGGACAAGATTGAGTCACCGTTTCAGATCTCCCCGGGTTATTCCTCCCAAGATGGAGCCTACGTTTTGACGTCCAAAGGTTTCAGCGTCGCCAAATGGCTCTGGGGGAAGTGGCATCTCGACGCCCGTGCCAAGCGGGGAATCGGGGGCGGAGTCGATTTTGGGTATCATTTTGACGGCGTCCGGACGGACGGCCTCATTCAAACCTACGCCACCCAAGACAAAAATGCTCCCAACCCGGAACGCAATAACCCGTTTTCAGATCGGGAAAACCGGGAGCGGGGACGAGTGACGTGGCGGCATCGGACCGATTTCAATCGGGACACCCACCTTGTCCTTCGGCTCAACCGTCTGGCCGACGAATTTTTCCTTCAGGATTTTTTTGAAAAGGAATTCCGCTCGGAGGTCGAGCCCGAATCCTTTGCGACCTTCACCCACAATTCCGAGCGCTACGGCGCCTATCTCCTTGGTCGGGCGCGAATCAATGAGTTTGAAGATACGACCGAGCGTCTCCCCGAAATTCGATTTGATTGGAAAAACTCGCCGTTTCTCAACGATAAACTTTACTATGAAAGCACCACGAGCGTCGCCAATATCAATCAGAAAGTCGGCCGAAGCCCGGTCGACTTCCACGTCTTTCGAGCCGACACGGTTCATGAATGGATTCATCCCCTGAAAGGGAAGGGCTTCAGTTTGACGCCTTCCTTTAACTTTCGTGAGACGCTCTACAGCCGGGAGAAAAATGAGGCGGAGGCCCGGGCCCGGACGTCCCTGGGGGCTGCGGTGGATCTCCGGACGCAATTTTATCGTGTCTCCGACGCCTCCGGTGACTTCCTCGGAATTGAGGTGAATCAGGTCCGCCATATTCTTGAACCCAGCCTTCGTTACGACAGCACCTTGTTTTCAACCGTCTCGAACGAGGAGTTGACCCAATTTGACACCGTGGATGCGGTCGACGATGCGAATAAAATCACGTTTGGCCTCGAGAACCGGATCCAGACCAAGCGGGTGGTCGGCGGGAAAATGCGCCGGGTCGACCTCGTCAGTTTGAATACCTTCTTGAGCTACGACTTCCATCCGGATGCGGAATTTTCCCGAAGCGGACTCTCCCTCTTCGAAGGGGAATTTCAGTTTCGTCCCTACGATTGGCTCCAGTTTGAAATCCGGACGGAATTCGATATGAACCGGGACCGTTTCCGAGAATTTAATCAAGACCTTCTTATCCGGAAGGGCCGGCTCCGGGTCCTCTTGGGCCACCGCTCCGTCCCGAGCAACAAGTTTCTGAATGCGCAGGGGAACAATCAGTTTGTGTTCGACGCCTCCTGGTGGCTCAATGAGCGCTGGAAGATCGGCGGTTACGTCCGTTATGATCAGGAGCGGCACGAACTTGAAGAGTGGCAGCTTTCGGCCACGCGGGACCTGCATGATTTTATTCTGGATTTTGGCTACAACGTCAGGAATTCGGACATCGACAATTCCAACAAGGAATTCTTTTTCCTCTTTCATTTGAAAGCCTTTCCGGAATTTCCGTTGAAATCCGGGAACCGGGCGAGCTTTTCGGAACCTCGAATCGGCACGACGGTCGCCGGTTCCAATAGGATACAGCCCCAGACCTACGGCTCCCCCTAAATTTAGTCCAACCCTTACCCTCCCATGACGCACTATTGGCCGCGATGAAGATCGGAATTATTGGATCCGGACATGTCGGACTGGTCACGGGCGCCTGCTTTGCGCACCTCGGCAATGACGTGGTCTTGGTCGACCAGGATTCGAGGAAGATCGCCCTCCTCCAGAAGGGAAGGCCTTCGATCTATGAGCCCGGCCTGGAAGAGATGATCCGGACCAATCTCCGGGAAAAACGGATTTCGTTTACGACCCATATCGAAAGGGCGGTCCGGCGCTCGGAAATTCTTTTCATCTGTGTCGGGACCCCCCCGAGAGACAATGGGGAAGCCGACCTCTCCTCGGTCGAGAGCGTTTCGAAGGAAATCGCCCGGACGATGACCTCCTACCGGCTGATTGTGGAGAAAAGCACCGTCCCGGTCGAGACGGGCGAATGGGTTTACAAGACGATTCAAGCAAACCACCGGCACAATGTCCCCTTCGATGTGGCCTCCAATCCCGAATTCCTTCGGGAAGGGTCCGCCATTCAGGATTTCCTGAACCCGGACCGGCTCGTGATTGGCGTGGAGTCCAAGCGGGCGGAGCAGATTCTGAGGGAGCTTTACCGGCCTTTAAAGGCCCCCCTCCTGGTGACCGATATCAAGAGCGCCGAGCTCATCAAACACGCCTCGAATTCGTTTCTTTCCTGTAAAATATCTTTTGCTAATCTGGTCTCAAGAATCGCGGAGGCCGTTGGGGCTGACGTCCAGAAGGTGACGGAAGGGATGGGCCTTGACCGGCGCATCGGACCTGGCTTTCTCAGCGCCGGCATCGGATTCGGCGGATTTTGCTTTCCCAAGGACCTCGCGGCCTTCATCCGCATCGCCGAAAAGTTGGGCGTGGAGGGGGGGCTCCTCCGGGAGGTTTTGGCCATCAATGAGAGTCAGAAACGGATCTTTCTTGCAAAGATTGAGCGGCACCTTTGGAATCTCAAAGGAAAGGCGGTTGGCATTTTGGGGCTTTCGTTTAAGCCGGATACCGATGACATGCGCTTCGCCCCCTCGATTGATATCGTCCGCCACCTTTTAAAAGAGGGGGCCGAGCTTCGTTTGTACGATCCGGAGGCGATTCCCAACGCGAAGAAGATTTTTGAAAACCACGTGGCTTACGTCCGGAATCCGTACGAGGCGGCGCGAAGGGCCGATGCCTTGGCCGTCTTAACGGAATGGGGCGAGTTTCTTGAGCTTGATTTCAGTCGAATCAAAAAATTGATGCGGCAGCCCATCGTTTTTGACGGGCGGAATCTCTATGACCCCGGGCAGATGAAGAAATTGGGATTCCAGTACCACGGCATCGGGAGATAGGGAGTGATTCAGGACGTGGAGGTCAAGAAGCTGAAGCCCGTGAGGGATGACCGGGGGATGCTGATGGAAATTCTCCGCTCGGATGATTCCCTGTTCCAGCGATTCGGACAGTGTTACATCACGGTGGTCTATCCGAAGGTTGTGAAAGGGTGGCATTACCACCGGCTCCAATATGATCATTTTTGCTGTCTTCAGGGAACGGCCAAGGTGGTCCTCTACGACGGCCGGGAAGGGTCGAAGACCGAGGGGGAAGTGAACGAATTCATCTTAAGTCTCGAATCGCCGCTTCTCGTCAAGATCCCCCCCTTTGTCTTTCACGGATTTACGGCGGTGGGGGAGGAACAGGCGATGATTCTAAACATTCCAACCGAACCTTACAATCATAAGGAGCCCGACGAATATCGTGAGAGCCCTTTTTCGGACAAGATTCCCTATGACTGGGGATGGGTGGATCGTGCCAGGTCTCGCTAGTAAGGCGTTTGACAAATTCCGGGCCGATTTCCCCCTCACCCTTTCCGCCAGAGGCGGATCCGCCTTCGGCGGAAACCCTCTCCCCCAGAGGGGGAGAGGTGAGGGGGTTGGAACCAGGTACGAATTTGTCAAACGCCCTATTAGCGTGGGCATCGGACGTGAAGGAGTGACCCCTTGAAGGGAGTCATTTTGGCAGGGGGGCTCGGAAGCCGGCTCCATCCGCTGACTAAGGTTACGAACAAGCATCTTCTGCCGGTCTACAACAAACCGATGATTTATTACCCCCTGGAAACTTTGGTTCGGGCCGGGCTGCGGGACATTTTGATCGTGACGGGAGGGAATTCGGCGGGTGAATTTTTGAGGCTTCTCGGGAACGGACGTGAATTTGGGCTCAAGCACATTGACTACACCTATCAGGAGGGAGAAGGGGGGATTGGGGCCGCTCTCGCCTTGGCGGAGGATTTTTCGGATGGCGACCAGATCGTGGTGATTTTGGGGGACAACATCATCGAGACAGATATTCGTCCTTACATCAACCGGTTCGCAAAACAGGGCTCCGGTGCACGGCTCCTCTTGAAAAAGGTGCCGGACCCGGAGCGCTTCGGGGTGGCGGAGCTCAACGGAAAGAAAATTATCCGAATCGTGGAAAAGCCGAAACAACCCAAGAGCCCCTATGTCGTGACAGGTGTTTACATGTTTGACGGCCAAGTGTTCGAGATCATCCGGACGCTCAAACCTTCAGGCCGGGGAGAGCTTGAGATCACCGACGTCAACAATCATTATCTCAAGAAGGGGGAGCTCCAGTATGACATCCTTCCGGGATTTTGGACGGACGCCGGGACCTTTGAGTCCCTTCTGAGGGCGAATCTCCTCGTGGCCAACCGGGGGAGGAGAGGGCCGGCATGAAAAAGGCCGTGGTCACGGGCGGGGCCGGTTTCATCGGCTCGCATTTTGTGAGGCGTTTCCTGAAGACCTACCCCGATTGGGAAGTGGTGAATTACGACAAATTGACCTACTCGGGTAATCCCGCCAATTTAGCGGACCTCCGTGAAAACCGACGATACCAGTTTATCCGAGGCGACATTTGCGATTCGGAGGCTTTGGGGAAAGTCTGTGAGGGTGCGGAAGTGATATTTCATTTTGCGGCCGAGACGCATGTCGACCGCTCGATTGATAATGATGAGAGCTTCATTCGGACCAACGTCTTTGGCGTGAGGAACCTTCTCGATACGGTGCGGCGCCTCAGAATCCCTCGCTTGATTCACGTTTCAACGGACGAAGTTTACGGGTCGATTGAAAAGGGATGGGCGTCGGAGGATTCGCCCCTCGCTCCCAACAGCCCCTATGCCGCCTCCAAGGCCGCCGGCGACCTCTTGGTGCGGGCGTATCAAAAGACCTACGGGGTGCCGGCCATCGTCGTCCGGAGTTCCAATAACTTCGGCCCCTACCAATATCCCGAAAAGGTCATCCCCCTCTTCATTACGAATCTTTTGGAAGGGAAGAGGGTTCCTCTTTATGCGCAAGGGGAAAACCGGCGCGACTGGATTTACGTGGAGGACAACTGTGAAGCGATTGAGCTCGTCTTTGAGCGGGGCGAGCTGGGCGCCGCCTACAATATTGGAGCGGGCAATGAAATGAGCAATCGAGAATTGACGTTCAAGATTCTCAAGCATTTCGCCTTGGGCGAAGATTGGATTCAGTCGGTCCCCGACCGGCCCGGGCACGATTTTCGCTATGCCCTGGAGGCGTCAAAAATTAAACGGCTGGGTTTCCAGCCCCGTCACTCCTTTGAAGAAGCCTTGAGCCAAACCGTGGTGTGGTATCGAGAGCATCCGGAATGGTGGCAGCCTCTCCGGAAAGATAAATTTACCGTCAAGATCCCGTGAAAATTGTCATGACCGGAGCCTGGGGAGTGCTGGGAAGTGACCTTGCCTCTGTCTTGTCAAAGAATCATTCGGTCGTGGGGGTGGGGCGCCGGCCGGCGACGCATCTGGAAATTCCCTTTTTTGTCGAGAACCTCGCCATGGCCAAAGCCACCCGCGCCCTCGTAGAAAAGGAAAAACCCGATATCATCCTTCATTGCGCCGCGATGACGGAGGTCGAACTTTCTGAAAGCCATCGACGGCAGGCGGTCGAGGAAAATTTCGAGACGACCCGCAATGTGACAGAGTCGGCCAAGCGGCTGGATTGTCTCGTGATTTTTTTTAGCACTGACTTTGTGTTTGATGGGACGAAGCGAGAGCCTTACGTTGAGACGGATGAGCCTCACCCCCTCAGTGTCTATGGGAAGACGAAGTGGCTTGCGGAGAGATACCTCAGGCTTCGGGGGAAGCGCTTCCTCATCCTTCGCACGGCCTGGCTTTATGGAAAACAGGGGGATAATTTTCCGAAGAAGGTGCTGCGGCAGGCCGAGATAGGAAAACCGTTGAGAGTGGTCTCGGACCAAATCGGGAGCCCCACCTTCACTCGGGACTTGGCGGGAGCGGTCGGTGAAATCGTGACTTCGCTTGCGGGGAAGAGGGAACGGGAAAACCAGATTTATCACCTCACCAACGAAGGGAGCGTTTCTCGGTCGGAATTTGCCCGTGCGGTCTTGAAAAGGCGGAACCTTTCCCTCGATCTTGTGATTCCGATCCGGACCGAAGAGGCTAATTTTCAAGCGGCACGCCCAGGGAATTCTGTCTTGTCGTGTGAGAAAGTGAAGGAGAGTTTCGGAATCCGCCTCCGGCCGTGGGAAGAAGCGCTCGACGCCTATTTCAAGGAAACGCTTCCGATCGGGTCGTCTCAATGACTCGAGCCGGCAAGGAACTGCTCCGTAAGATTCGTTCGTACAAGGCCTGCGTGGCGGTGGTCGGTCTGGGCTATGTCGGTCTTCCTCTGGCCTTGGCCTTCGCCCGGAGAGGCTTCAGGGTGAAAGGAATCGATGTCGACCATGGCCGCGTTGAAAAGGTCCGTGGCGGTGAATCGTACGTCGAAGACATTCCCCCCGCCAACCTCAAACAAGCAATTCGGACGGGCCGACTTGAAGCCCGCGAAGATTACGAAAATTTGTCTCAGGCGGATGCCGTCATCGTCTGTGTCCCGACCCCCTTAAACCGGGTCAAAGACCCGGACCTTTCCTTCATTCTTCAAGCGACCGAGGCGATTCAAAGTCACCTTCGAGCGGGCCAGTTGGTCATCCTTGAAAGCACCACGTATCCCGGAACCACCGAGGAGGTCGTCCTCCCGGCGCTTGAGCGTTCCGGCCTCAAGGTGGGTCAGGACTTTTTCCTCTGCTTTTCTCCCGAACGAATCGATCCGGGGAACAAAAAGTTTCCGCTGGAAAAGATTCCGAAAGTCGTGGGGGGGATTACCGCCTCCTGTACCCGTTTAGGATGTGCGCTTTACGGCTCCTTGACCGAGAAGGTGGTCCCAGTTTCTTCCGCTCGGACGGCGGAGATGACCAAGCTTTTGGAAAACACTTTCCGGATTGTGAATATCGGGCTCGTGAACGAACTGGCACAGGCCGCAGAAGTCCTCAAGGTGAATATCTGGGAGGCGGTGCAAGCGGCTTCGACCAAGCCGTTTGGTTACATGCCCTTTTTCCCGGGGCCGGGAATCGGCGGCCATTGCATCGGGGTGGACCCCATTTATCTCTCGTGGAAGGCAAGGCTCCAGGGTGTCGACCTTCATTTTATTGAATTGGCCCGGCGGATTAATGCCGAGATGCCGAGGTTCATCGTGGAGCGGGCGGTCTATACCCTCAATGCGAAGGCGCGTAAAGCCGTGAGCCAGTCCAAGGTCTTGGTCTTGGGCGTTTCTTACAAACGGGACATCGGGGACACACGCGAATCTCCGGCCTTCGAAATTTTGCAGCACTTGAAAGAGCTCGGTGCGGCCGTGAGTTACTACGACCCCCTCGTTTCCTCTCTTAAGAATGAGAAGCTTGAGCTCCGTTCGGAATCGTTAAGTGCGCGGAGCTTGAAATCGAAAGATCTCGTCTTGGTCGTGACGGACCATTCCGGAGTGGATTACGGTTTCGTGGCGAAGCACGCCCGGCTCATTTTTGACACGAGAAACGTCCCCCACCCCGCCTTCGACACTCCGAAGGTGGTCCGGCTTTAACTCGATGCCCCTCGCCGCTCCCGAAAAAAAGGACCTTTGCCTGGTCACGGGGGGCGCCGGTTTCATCGGCTCCCACTTGGTGGAAGGTCTCCTCCAGGCCGGGTTCCCGGTCCGTGTCCTCGACAATTTCTCGACGGGAAAGAAGGCCAATCTGGAAGCTTGGAATTCGAAAATCGAATGCCTGGAGGGCGATCTTCGGAATGAAGACGAGGTCGGGAAAGCGGTTCAAGGAGTCCGATATCTCTTTCACGTCGCAGCGAATCGGGCCGTGCTTCGGTCGGTGGACCAGCCGCTTGAAACAAACGAAGTGAATGTCACCGGGACCCTCCGGCTTCTTCTGGCAGCCCGTGACGCCGGTGTCAAGCGGGTCATTTTCTCCTCATCCTCATCGGTCTATGGGAATACGGCGAAATTTCCAAGCCAGGAGGACGATTTGCTTCGGCCGGAATCTCCCTATGCGGCCTCGAAGGCGATGGGGGAATATTACTGCCGGATTTTCTCTTCGCTCTACGGCCTCGAGACCGTGGTCCTCCGCTACTTCAATGTCTTCGGCCCCCGGCAGAGTCCCGAGTCGCGTTATTCGGCGGTCATTCCGATCTTTGTAGACTGCCTTCTCAAGGGAAGGCAGCCCGAGATTCACTGGGACGGGACGCAGTCCCGGGATTTTTCCTACGTCGATAATGTGGTGCACGGGAATCTTCTGGCGATGAAGGCGCCGGAAGCGGCCGGAGAAATCTTCAATATTGCCTGCCATGAGGAGCACAGCGTTCTCGACATCTTGAAATCGCTGAAAAAGATCCTGAAGGCGGAGGCCGTGGAGCCGGTTTACAAGCCGAAGCGGGCCGGAGACGTTCGGCGGACCTTTGCCGACATCGGGAAGGCCGAGAATCGGCTGGGATACAAAGTCCGGACACGTTTCGAAGAGGGGCTCAAGAAGACCGTCGAATGGTTTGTGAATCACCGATGAGTCCGAAACATTTTCTCGTGACGGGCGTTGCCGGTTTCATCGGCTCTCACCTCGCTGAGGCCTTTGTGAAAGAGGGACATGAAGTCTTTGGCGTGGACAATTTCCTCACCGGGAGCGAGGAAAACCTCAGGGGGTTAAAAGGGGAGAAGCGTTTTCATTTCATTGAACACAATGTCACGCTCCATCTGGAGGTGAAGGATGCCTTGGACTCTGTCCTCCACTTTGCCTCGCCGGCGAGCCCGGCCGATTACCTCCACTATCCGATTCAGACCCTCAAGGTCGGCGCCCTCGGGACTCACAATGCCCTCGGGCTGGCAAAGGCCAAGCGAGCCGCCTTTCTCCTTGCTTCGACTTCGGAGGTTTATGGAGACCCCCTGGTCCACCCCCAGACCGAGGACTATTGGGGGAATGTGAATCCCGTGGGACCCCGGGGAGTCTATGACGAGGCCAAGCGTTTCGCCGAGGCGCTCACCATGGCCTATCAAAGGAGCCACCGAATGAACACAAAAATCGCCAGGATTTTTAACACCTATGGACCCCGAATGAGACTGAATGACGGCCGGGCCATTCCCAATTTCATTACGCAGGCCTTGACCGGGAATCCCCTGACGGTTTTCGGGGAAGGTTCCCAGACCCGGAGCTTCTGTTACATTGAGGATTTAGTCGAGGGAATTCAGAAGTTACTCGGCTCCGGCGCCTGTGACCCCGTGAATTTAGGGAATCCCTCCGAGCGGACCGTCCTGTCACTCGCCGAAAAAGTCATTGCGCTTACCGCTTCAAAGTCCCAAATTGTTTTTAAACCGCTCCCCGTCGATGACCCGAAACAGCGGCGGCCCGACATTGGCAAAGCCCGGGCTGAATTGGGGTGGGAGCCCAAAGTCTCCTTGGAAGAAGGGCTTCGGAAGACCATCGCCTATTTCGCCGAGCATTTGAAGGAAAGGACGGGGGTTTCGGGAAAAGTCCGATGAGAAGAAAACGAACAGCTTTCATTACCGGGATTACGGGGCAGGACGGGTCGTATTTGGCCGAGTTCCTCCTGGAAAAGGGTTACCGGGTTTTTGGGATGGTCCGGCGTTCCAGCACCGAAACCTTTGAACGAATCACGCACTTAATCGGTCAAATCGAACTCGTGGAAGGGGACCTTCTCGACCAACTTTCGTTAATCAACCTCCTCAAGCGGATTCGGCCGGGCGAAGTCTACAATCTGGCTTCGCAATCGTTCGTTCCGACCTCTTTTGAGCAGCCGGTCCTCACCGGGGAGTTTACGGCCCTCGGCGTGACCCGGGTGCTTGAGGCCATCAAGCTGGTCGACCGAAAAATCCGTTTTTATCAAGCAAGCTCGAGCGAAATGTTCGGGCTGGCGAGCGAAACGCCTCAAAATGAGAAGACGCCTTTTCATCCAAGGAGCCCTTACGGCGTCGCCAAAGTTTACGGCCACTGGGTGACGGTCAATTACCGGGAAAGTTACGGGATTTTTGCCGTGAGCGGCATTCTTTTCAACCACGAATCACCCCGCCGGGGAAAGGAATTCGTCTCCCGGCGGATTTCGGATGGCGTGGCCCGCATTAAATTGGGCCTGGCGAAAAAGCTCCGGCTCGGAAATCTGGAGGCCAAGCGGGACTGGGGATTTGCGGGGGATTTTGTTCGGGCGATGTGGATGATGCTCCGTCACCCGAAACCCCTTGACCTTGTGATTGCGACCGGCCGGACGCATTCGGTCCGGCAATTCGCGGAGCTCGCATTCCGTCAGGTGGGACTCAACTGGAGAGATTACGTGGTTTCGGACCACGGGCTCTTTCGTCCGGCTGAAGTCCACGCCCTGTGTGGGGATGCCTCGCTCGCCCGGCGCCTGCTCGGGTGGAAACCCAAGGTGGCCTTCGAGGAGCTCGTTCGAAGGATGGTAGAGGCCGACCTCGAGAGAGTGCGAGCGGAGAATTAACGGCCCGGGCTCGAGATAAGAGGTCGATGAAACGGGCTCTGGTCACAGGGGCAAGCGGGTTCGTCGGGGGACACCTTGTTCCTTTGCTGCAAGAAAAGGGCTTCCAGGTTTGGGCAAGCTGGCACCGAAGGCGGAAGAAGTTTTCCGGACCGATTCGGTGGGTCCGTGCGGATCTTTGCCGCTTTGAAGAGGCCTTAAATCTGGTCCGGAGGGCCCGGCCCGAGACC
>CAYJTI010000030.1:0-11387 GCA_964373135.1 uncultured bacterium
TTCGCGGGCGAGCCAGCCGAGGCTCATCAGAACGAGTTCCCGGGCCTTCTTGATGTGTTTCACCAAATCGTCTAACGTTCCCGAACCCTTTTGGTCAAGATAATGCCAGATTTCCCCTGCCACGATTCCAATTTCGGTAATCACAAGTTCCCCCTCTCTCAGGTGGTTAGCGGGTCGGATTCAATCGGCATGTTACCACGATCTCCAGACCCTTTCAACCTTGCACTCACCTCTGCACTCACCTCGCATTCACTTGCGGCCATTCGGTCCCTCCAAATATTTTTTTAGGTACTGGCCGGTATAGGAACGAGACGATGTCAAGATCTCCTCGGGACTTCCCTCAGCCACAATCTCTCCCCCCTTGTCTCCTCCCTCCGGGCCGAGGTCAATCATGAAATCGGCCATCTTCACCACCTCAAGATTATGCTCCACAACGAGCACGGTATTTCCCAAATCACGGAGTTCGAAGAGGGCCTTGAGGAGATTTTGAATGTCCGCAAAGTGGAGGCCGGTCGTCGGCTCATCGAGAAGATAAAGCGTGCGCCCCGTGGAGCGTTTGGAAAGCTCGCTCGCCAGCTTAATCCGCTGCGCCTCGCCCCCTGAAAGCGTGGTCGAGGGCTGGCCCAGTTTTAAATAGCCCAAGCCAATCTTCTCAAGAAGCTCCAATTTTTCGCGGAGCGCGCTGAGGCCTGAAAAAAATTCCAGCGCCTCGCTCACTGAAAGCTCAAGCACGTCCGCAATCGTTTTCCCTTTGTAGCGGACCTCGAGCGTCGGCTCATTGTAACGCGCGCCCCGGCAGGTCTCGCAGAGGACGTAGAGGTCGGGAAGAAAACTCATCTCTAGCTTTTGATAACCTTCTCCCCGGCAGGTCTCACAACGGCCCCCCTTTAAATTAAAACTAAAACGAGAAAGGGTATAACGGCGAAGGCGTGCCTCCTGCATTTGACTGAATAATTTCCGAATGAGTCCGAAAAGGTCCGTGTAAGTCGCGGGGTTCGAGCGGGGGGTCCGGCCAATCGGCGACTGGTCAATTTCAATCACCTTGTCAATTCTCTCGGCGCCGCGCAGGGAGCCGAATCGGCCGACGCGGTAATTCGTCTTCCAAAGGCGGTTGTGAAGCTCTTTGTAAAGGAGGTCGTGGACGAGCGTGCTCTTTCCCGAGCCTGAGACGCCGGTCACGCAGACAAAAAGCCCGAGAGGAATTTTGACGTCAATCTTCTTCAGGTTGTTTGCCTCGCAGGAACGGAGTTCGAGCACCGGCGCCTTCCGCCAATCCTTTCTCTTCTCCGGCAAAGGAATCTGGAGTCTTCCCGTCAGGTATTGGCCCGTGAGGGAACGCCCGGAAGCCGAAATTTCCTCGACCCCTCCCTCCCCCACAATCTCTCCCCCCTCGAGGCCCGCGCCGGGACCGAGGTCGACGATGTGGTCAGCACGGCGGATGGTCTCTTCATCGTGCTCCACGACGAGAACGGTATTCTTGAGATCTCGAAGGGCCTCAAGGGTATCCAAGAGGCGGCCATTGTCACGGGGGTGGAGGCCAATCGAAGGTTCGTCCAAAATGTAAAGAACGCCGCTCAAGCCGACGCCGATTTGCGCCGCCAGGCGAATCCGCTGGAGCTCGCCTCCGGCCAGTGTCGCAACGGAGCGGTCGAGTGTGAGATAGGCCAAACCGACATTTTCAAGAAACCGCAGACGTTCGCGGATTTCCCGCACGATGGGGTCCGTCACTTTTCGCTGATTTTCCGGAAAGGCGAGCCGGTCCAATTCCCCCGCCGTCTCCTCAATCGAAAACTTCATCCATTCCACAATATTCTTCCCTCCGATTCGGATGCCCAGGCTCTCTTTCCGGATTCGGCCGCCCCGGCATTCGGGGCATTCCTCTTCGCGCAAAAACTTTCTCACCTTCCGCCTCACCTCTTCCGAGGCGGTACGGTGAAAAAGATCTTCCAATTCATCCGTCAATCCATAAAGGTCCCCTTCGCCCCAGAAAAAGGCCTCCCGGGCGGCCTCGGGCCAGTCGCGGAACGGCAGGCGCAAATCAAAGCGATACCTTTCACGGAGGTCGGCCACGAGTTCTTCGATAAAATATTTGTTGAACGAAAAAAAGATTTCCTCATTCAGCGCCCCCTGAAAAATCGGCTTCGTTTCGTCGCGGAGGACCCCGTGGCCCAAAAGCTGGGTGAGGCGCCCCATTCCCTTGCAACGGGGACAGGCCCCGTAAGGGCTGTTGAAGGAAAAAAGGTTAGGGGTGATTTCAGGAATACTCACCTGACATTTCGGACAGCTCCTTTGAATCGAAAAAAATTGCGCCCGGCCGGGCTCCTTTCGGGCGGCCACCAGGCAGTCCCCTTGGGAAAGTTCAAGGGAGCGTCGGAGAGATTGGCCGAGCCGTCCCTCCTCCGACGCTCGAATCATGAGGGAGTCAATCAGAATATCAATGTCGTGCCGTTTCGCCTTCGCGAGCTTCGTCTCTTTCTCAATCTCCATCCGTTGGCCGTCGACTCGCGCCCGGCTGTAACCTTTCTTCAGGACCTCCTGGAAAAGTTTCTGGTATTCCCCTTTCCGTCCTCGAACCAGCGGCGCGAAAATCTCAACCGCCTCGCCTGAAAATTGGGAAAGAATTTGGGCTTGGATTTCACCCGCTTTCTGACCGCCGAGCGGCCGGCCGCAACGGTAGCAGAAGACCTCGCCCACCTTGGCAAAGAGGAGACGAAGGTAATCAAGAATTTCCGTCACCGTGGCCACGGTCGAGCGGGGGTTGTGGGCGACGGAGCGCTGTTCAATCGCAATCGCCGGCGAAAGGCCTGTGATTTGGTCGACGTCGGGCTTCTTCAATTTCTCCAGAAATTGGCGGGCGTAAGAGGAGAGGCTTTCCAAGTAACGGCGCTGGCCCTCGGCATAAAGGGTGTCGAAGGCCAGCGAAGATTTGCCGGAGCCGGAGAGCCCCGTGATGACGGTCAGCCGGTTGCGGGGAAGGGTGAGGTGGAGGTCCTTGAGGTTGTGCTCCCGCGCCCCCCGAATCTGGATGGTCTCACGTTCCGATGTGGACACGACTCAAAATCTTCTTCAGGGTGGCCACCACCGAAAGGATTGCGAGTTCACTCGTTCTGGGATTGGTGCGGGACGGGAGATTCCTGATTTCAGTCCGGATTTGGCCAAAGTCTCCTTCGATTTGGACTTCGTGGCGGTTCTCCCGCTCAATGGGAGAGGCAAGAATTTTGACCTTGGTCTTTTCGGGACCAATCCCCGCCAGCGCCAAGGTGGCCGCCACGTTGACATTTCTCGGAAAAGCTCGAATCGCTTGAAGGGCGTTCCCTTCAAAAATCACCGTCGGTTCCTGGAGATGGCTCAGGCGGATTCTTTTCTCTTTAAGGTAGGGGGCCCCTTCGAGGCCTGAAGCCGGTTTCGTTGTCACGAGCGTCACGCTTCGAATCTTTCCCTGACTGGCGGAGAGAAGGCCGTCGATGCCGGCCAAGGCGCCCGAAGGAATCCAGAGCTCTCCCGCTGTCTTCTCGAGAATTGAAGCGAGGCCGTCACGGGCGAGGAGTCCTCCGACGCTCAGAATCAAAACCTGTTTGTTTAATTGAAGCGCTTTCAAGGCGACGGGCTGTGCGATTGCTTGCGAGGCGGCCTCGATGATTAAATCGGCGCGGCGGACAAGCGTCGGCCAGGAGACGGCCTTAGCCCGGGGAAGGAATTTCTTCCGAATCTCGCGAAGGCGCTCTTTCCTAAGGTCGCAGAGGAAATCAATCCGCAGCTGGCCGGAAAATTCCCGGGTCAGGATTTCGACCAGGCGGGAGCCGATGGCGCCCAGGCCCACGATTCCAACGCTCAGCGGTTTCTTCATTTTCGGTGTGAGAGGAAGACCTTGAGGGTCAAGCGCTCAGGCCGAGCCCTGAACGGTCTTTAATGAAAGGATTCGATTCTCGCGGTCGACCGAAACCACCTTGGGACGATGCCGCTCGACCTCTTCTTCCGGCACGACGGAGAAACTCATGACGATGACCAAATCCCCTTTCGTCGCGTAGCGGGCCGCGCCTCCGTTCATACAGACGACGCCGGAACCTGCCTCCCCCGGAATGGCGTAGCTTTCAATCCTTGAACCGTTATTCAGATTGGCAATCAACACCTTCTCAAAGGGGAGAATTTCGGCGGCCTTCAGGAGTTCTTCATCAATCGTAATGCTCCCCTCGTAGTCGACCTGACAGTCGGTGACCGTGGCGCGATGAATTTTTGACCTTAGGAGCTGCCGGAATTGGCCCATGGTTCAGGCCCGGATTATAACATTATCAATCAATCTTGTCTTCCCCACCCAGCCGGCCACGGCCGCCACAAAACGGCCCCTGGCGTTTCTAACCGGTTCGAGCGTTTCGGGATGCACAAATTCTACATAATCAATCCGGTCGAGCCCGCCCCGAAGCCGCCTGACGATTCCCGCCCGAAGCCTCTCCAGATTCCGCTTTCCTCGCCGGACTTGGGCCTTTGCCCAGCCGAGGGAACGGGGAATGGCAAGCGCCCTTTCTCGCTCTTTGGCCGCGAGATACTGGTTGCGGGAGCTTAAAGCGAGACCGTCCCGGTCCCGAACAATCGGAAGGAGTCGAATCTCGATATCAAAATTCAGGTCCTTCGCAAGCTGCTTCACCATCACCGCCTGCTGGTAATCCTTCGCCCCGAAGTAGGCGCGGTGGGGCCGGGTGACATTAAAAAGTTTCGCCACCACGGTTGCCACGCCCCGAAAATGGCCGGGACGAAACCGGCCGCAGAGCCTGTCACTCAAGCGTGGGACTTCGACAAAACTCTCGAATCCCTCCGGATAAAGGAGGCGGACCGTCGGTGTAAAAAGATAATTCACTTTTTCTCCGGCAAGGAGCGCGGAATCTTTTTTTCGGGTGCGGGGATAACGGCGGAAATCCTCGGCCGGGCCAAATTGGAGCGGGTTCACAAAAATGCTGACGGCCACGACGTCATTCTCCCGGCGCGCCTTCCGGACCAGGGAAAGATGTCCTTCGTGAAGCGAACCCATCGTCGGCACCAATCCAATCTTCTCGCCCTTCAGGCGGCGTCGATTCATTTCCTTCTGGAATTGGGAAGGCGAATGAATTTCTTTCATCGGAGGGAGGCTGATTCTCTCAGCTCTTCGAGAAGCTCTTGAATCGTCTTTTTCAATTTTGGGTGACGGAATTCGGGGCGAAGCTCCGCGAGCGGATTCAGGACAAACGCCCGCTCGTGAAGGCGGGGGTGGGGAATTTTAAGCTCCTCCGTGTCAAGCATCTCCTCCCCGTAAAATAAGATATCGAGGTCGATTTCTCGAGGGGCATTCCGGACAGCCCGCCTCCTTCCGAACCGGGACTCAATCTGGCGAAGCCTGTCCTTCAACTCTTGGGGGACCAATTTGGTTTCAATCTCCCAGACGGCGTTTAAGTATTTTCCCTGCGGCGGGCCGCCCACGGGCTCCGTTTCCGAGACCGAGGAGCTTCGGAGGAAATGCGTCTGAGGAAGCTTGCGGAGGAGCGCCTCGGCCCGCTTCAAATTTTGGGACCGGTCACCGAGATTGGAGCCGACGCCGAGATAAACGCGGACCAAAACGCCTAGCCCCTTCGCGATTTTCCCTGCCCGGCGCGGGGCAAATGGATTTTTTCAATCCGCCGGAGCGCTTCCCGAAGCCGCTCGTCCGGAATCGTGAGCGAGGCCCGGACGTAGCCCTCTCCATTCGGACCGAAGCCATTGCCGGGCGTCACGACAATCTGAGCCTCATTGAGAAACTCGGACGCCAATTCCTCGGACGTGGTCCCCGGCGGGAGCGCGAGCCAGCAGTAGAAGGTCGCCTTGGGAAGCGGAGCTTTCCATCCGAGCCGGCGAAGTCCGCCGATAAAAAGGTCGCGCCGCCTTTGGTAGGCCGCCACGGCCTCCCGACAGGCGCTTCTCCCCTTCTCGAGGGCCGCCTTGCCGGCGAGTTGAATCGCCTGAAAAATTCCCGAATCGATATTCGACTTCACTTTCGCAAGGAGGCAAAGGGCCTCCCGGTTCCCGACGGCAAATCCAATGCGCCAGCCGGTCATATTGTAAGTTTTGGAGAGGGAATGAAATTCGACAGCCACCTCTTTCGCGCCTGGGATTTCTAGGATACTTGGTGCGATTTCGCCGTCGAACGTGAGTTCGGAATAGGCCGCATCCTGGGCAATCAAGACCCCGTGTTCTTCGGCAAAGGTGACCGAGCGCTGGAAAAATTCCTTTGTGGCGCAGGCCGAGGTGGGATTATTTGGGTAGTTGAGAAATAGAAGCCGCGCCTTGTTTAAAACCGGAGCTTCAATCTGCGTGTAATCGGGAAGGAAATCATTCTCTCTTAAAAGCGGCAAAAGATGAGGAATCCCGCCCGCCAAATGAGTGGCTGACTTGTAAACAGGGTAACAGGGGTCCGGAACGAGGGCGACCTCTCCCGGATTTAAAATTGCGAGCGGGAGATGAGCAATTCCCTCTTTTGAGCCGAGGAGCGGAAGGATTTCCTCGGCCGGGTCGAGCTTCACCTGAAACCGCTCCCGAAACCACCGGGCGAAGGTCTCCCGGAGTTCGGGAAGGCCGCGGTCAAGCGCATAATGCTGATTCCCTGGGTCCCGGGCGGCTTGGGAGAGTGCCTCCACGATAAAATCGGGCGTCGGAAGGTCGGGGTCCCCCACGCCCAGGTCAATCACGTCTTTCCCTTGGTGACGGAGCTCGCGCTTGCGGGCATCCACCTCGACAAAAAGGTAAGGCGGAAGCTTTTTCAGTCGTTCCGGTGCCTCAAAAGAAAGGGGTTTTCTTCGCATGGAGGAAACTTAAAGCGTGGATTATACCACAAGCCCCCGTGGCATGGTGACAACCGTCACCACCGGACCCAAACCATTGAGGTCCTTGTTTGAGCCATTTCCTCAGGCTTTGTTCCGGCGCGGAGGCCGTCAAAAAATTCAAGCGGGCCGGGTTGGACCGTTGAGCGCCAGGTTGGTTCTCATGTGATGCTCATCAAGCTTGGTTATCTCTATACCTTGTCCGTCCCTCAGCATAAGGAACTCGGTATCGGAATCCTTAAAAAACTCGTCAAACAAGCTGGTCTTGGCATCGAGGCATTCAACGAGCTTTGAGCTTTAGGAGCCTGCGGACCTCGAAACCGAGATTTCACCTAGTCAGTTTTCTTCTCATCCTTACCTTACGCTTCGAGCAAATCTCTTTTGGATTTCCTCTTCAACAAAGCCCCGTACTTGCTGCTGGACTCGTCAAAAGCACAGTAAGGTGACAGGTGTCAATGCTCACCAATTTCAGAAGGCGCGCTGGAAGCGGCGGCGAAGGGAATAGGCGGGGTTCAGGCGAAGCAGCTGGCCGAGGAGCCGGCGAGACCCCTCGGCCAGACCCCACTCGTGGGTCTCCTCCCAGGCGGAGTAGATTTTGAGAAACTTACGCTCAAGCGTGAGAAATTTACGATGCCTTCGAGTCACGAAAAACTCCTCTGCCGAACTGGGGGTCGAACTGTCTCAGTTCCTCAATTTTCCGATGGATTTCCCGCTCGAGCGCCGGGCTCTTCGTCTGAAGCCACTCCGAATAGAGGTCGAGGAAATGGTCGAGCTTCTCCTGCCGCACGGCATCCTTCTCATAATGGTTGAAATCTTCCATAAACCGGTTAAAGGCCTGGTCCCGAAATCGCGTAATGAAATCAAAATAATCCCGTCTCACCAGCTGCAGCACATTCCAATAGAAATCGAATCTCTTCGAGAGCTTTTCCAAAACCTCTCCCACGCCCGTCCGCTTCCGATAAATGCGGGTGTGATAGTTTGCTGCCTGCTCGTAGTAAAGCCGCCCCAATTCTGCAAAATGTTTCTCGGAACGCTGGAAGATTCCCCGCCTCGGCTTCGCGGCCAGGTCGTCAAAGATGGCGAGGTGAACCAGGAGGTGGTCGGCATTCACCTTGAAGATAAAATAGCGAATGGTCCGGTCATCGGTCGACTGGACCCAGCGGAGAACGTCGCTCGATTCGGTGGAAAGATAAGGTTCCGCCAGTTCGTGATATTCCGGAAGGGCGATGGCGAAGAGGAGGTGAGCTAAATAGACGTTCACATCTTCGTCGACCTCTTCGGTATTCTGCTGCATGCCTTGAAGGTCGACTCGGGAACGAAGGATGGCCCCCAAGAGGTGACGGATGACCGTGTCCCGTTCCTGCTTGTCGATGTCGAAGTAGAAGCAAGGTTCTTTCATCGCTCTCCTCTCTCTCCTCGTTTCGATTGAAAACTTTTCAAACGCTCTTAATTTTCGCGCCAATAAAACGGCCACTCAGTCCTGACTTCGATGGCCGCAACGTCTTCGATAAAAGATAACACGGCCTTTTTGGGGTGTCAAATTTACCCCAAATTATCTTCTATCCCTTTTTATCTTAAAGGGTTAGCCGTGCCGAGCGAACGGGATTTGAGCGACTGAACCTGATTGAGGAAGCGGCGTGTGGCAAGACGCCTCGGAAGGCGCTCGGAAAGAAAGGCCTCTAAAATCTCACGCATTTCCCTCTCTGTTCTTACGTCAAGCGAAGCGTATCTCCCCGGAATCAATTCTCCTTCGCTGAGGGAGCACATCGCCTGAAGAACGTTTCGGCCGAGCGGCCGGGCGTCGGGGGAGCGGGGACGGCAGCGGAAGCAAACCACGGCCCCTTGTCCCACGCTGAAGTAGACCTTGGCGAGGTTTCTTTCGCCGCAGTGGAGACAGCTTTCCAGGTGCGGGAGGAGGCCGACTTCGTGAAGGATGCGAACCTCGAAGAAGCGCATCAAAATCGAGGCCGGAAGTTCCGGAAGAAATTGGAAGCTGAAGCGGAGGAGTTCAAAAATTGATTCGTGAGGGTCGTGCGGTCCGGTCAGGGAATCCACCAGTTCCACCAGGTAGTAGGCCGTGGCGAGCCGTTCCAAGTCGGTCCGAAGGAAATCATAACTTTCAAGGACCGTCGCCTCGGAGATAAGGTGAACGTCCGAACGGATCTTTTCGTAGTAAACGATTTCAAGGAGGGTAAACGGCTCGAAGGTGCTCGGGCGAGGCACCCCTTCCTTTCGAACTCCCTTCGCCACTCCCCGAATTTTTCCAAAGGAACGCGAAAAGGTGGTGACCACGAGAGAACTCGTGCGAAAAGGGTGGGCCCTTAAAACAAACGCTTCGGTTTTTTGAATCGCCATCGGGGTCCCAGAATCTTTCGAAGAATCGCCTGCTCCTTTTTTTCCATCATCGCCCTTTTTCCCGGCGTCGAGTCCCGGTAGCCCATTAAATGAAGAATCCCGTGGCAGAGGTAAAGGAGGAGTTCGACCTCCCACGGGTTCCCATACCCAGGCGCCGCCCGGCGGGCGGTCTGGAGCGAAATAACCACATCGCCCAAAAAGGGGGTCCCCCGCTGCGGGAAAAATTTCCCCTCCATTTGACTAAAGGCCAGGACATCCGTCGGCCGGTCCTCTCCCAGATAACGGCGGTTGAGGGCGCGGATTTCTGAATCGTTGACGATTCGAACCGCCAGGGCCACCCGTTTCCAGCCGACGAGCGCTAAAATTTTTTCGGTCCACCGGATGAGCTTCTGCCGGGAAAGGCGCGTTTTTCTCTGGCGGACATCGACCGTAATCTGAAACGAAGGCACCGGAAAGGCTTATCTGAATTTCTGGAACTGGTTCGCCTGGAAGAGGTCTGGCCGATTCGGGTCGGGCTCGGACGCCGGGTAACGCACCCGTGTGTGGAAAATCGCCATCAAATTTTGAACAAAACTCTCCTGAATCCGGTGCAGGTCCTTCAGCGTGAGGTCGCACTCATCCAGCTGGCCGTCGATGAACTTCTCATTGATGATTTTCCGGACGAGGCCCCGGATGGCCGTCGGGTTTATGTCGGTGAGGGAGCGGCTTGCCGCCTCCACGGAATCCGCCAGGAGTGCCACCGCGGTTTCCCGGCTTTGAGGTTTCGGCCCCCCATAACGGAAGTCGTCGGGATTCACCGGCTCCCCCGGCGCCGCCTGGTCCAGGGCCTTCCGGTAGAAGTAGTAAACGATTCCCCTGCCGTGATGTTCCGGAATAAATCGAATGATGACCTCCTTCAGCTTGTATTTCCTGGCCACCTCGAGGCCGTCCTTCACGTGACTCATCACCACGAGCGAGCTCATCCGGGGCGTCAATTTGTCGTGGCGGTTCCCCGTCTGCGGCGTCTGGTTCTCCGTGAAATACTCGGAGCGCGCAATCTTGCCAATGTCGTGGAAGTAGCCGCCGACCCTCGCCAGGAGCGCGTTCGCTCCAATCGTCTCACACGCCCTCTCGGCCAAGGTGCTCATGACCAGGCTGTGATGATAGGTCCCGGGTGCCTCGACCACCATCCGTTTGAGCAGCGGATGATTCAAATCGGAAAGTTCCAAGAGGGTGATATCCGTCGTCAGGCCAAAGAAAGTCTCGAAAAGCGGAATCGTAAAAAAGGAGAGCGTCGTGGCGTGGAATCCATTCGCCAGTCCCCAAGGGGCGACGGCCAAGGCGTCTTTCCACTGCCATTCTTGAAAAAAGGAGGAGGCAATGAGAACGAGGGCATTCACGAGTCCCACCGAGAGGCCCAGTTTGAAAAACTGAATCCTCTTACGAATTCCCCGGGCCGCAAAAACGCCTGCCAGAGAACCGGCCAAAATCATCAAAATCACGTCCAGACGAAACTCCGCAAGCGGCACCGAGAAGATCGTCGTGGCGAGCGCCCCCAAAATTCCCAAGACCGGGCTCCAGAGAATGGTGAGCAGAATGGCTGCCAAGGCCCCCGGCAAAAGGGTAATGGAAGAATCGGGAATGAGAAGGGTGATTTTTTCCGCGAAAAGGGTCACGCCATAAATGGACAAAACAAGAGACAAGAGAGAAAACGAACGGAATTCTTTGGGCTCAAATTGGCGAAGGTAACAGACAGTAAGGAGGAGTCCCAGAAAGACAAAACCGCAGGCCGCCACGAGACGGCTTTGAACCTGTTTCTTCGCCATTTTCTTCTCGACCTGAATCAGCCGCTCCAACTGCTTCTCCGTCATCAAGAGGCCTTTTTGAGCAATCAGTTCTCCCCGCTTCACTTCCCGGGCCGCCGGCGGAACCGACTCGGCCGCCTGTTTCACCCGCTCCTTGGTCGCCGCTTCCTCAAAGGACAAATTCGCCCGAACGACCTGCGCGAGAATTTCCTGCACAACGGACCTGAGCTCCCGGTCTTTCACGCCTTCCTTGTCCAGAAAGGCTCCGGCCCCCTCTCTCGCCTCGGAAACATTAAAGAGGCTTTTGACCTCTCTTTCGGTTTCCGACTTTGTCTCGGGGTCGAAGACCGCCACCCGGGACTCGCCCGCCTCGACCAACCCCTTTTTATCCTCATCGTTCAAGACCCCGTGATTCAAGAATTGCTCG
>CAYJTI010000031.1:0-11267 GCA_964373135.1 uncultured bacterium
ACCGGTACGCCAGATTCGGATTAGCCATAAAGCTCGGAAAACTTCTCCGCATACTTCTTAATCCAATCCCGCGCTGCTTCCTCAGCCGAAATCGGACACCCCATTCGGCGGGAACTCTCCTCCTGAAACTTCTGAATCCTCAAAATTTCCTCGGCGAGTTTTGCCCGGAAGGCGCTGGTGGGGCCGACGAATTGGACTCCGGTTCGGAAAAGCCCTGTGACTTGGTCCTTAGCGGAGTAGACCACCCGCCCCTTCACCTCAAAAAGCCGGCTTTCGACCGGGAGGGTGACACGAAGGAGGGTTCCCAGAGTAAGCTCACTCGGCCAATGAAAATGAAGGCCTCCTTCCGAAAGGTCACCCGTCTGAGACTTCATAGGGATGGGTTCGTTCGCCAATCGGATGCGGATTGGAACCTTGATTGGGTACCGGAAGGTGTCCCGACGGTCAGGCTTCACAAGAGCGTTATTGTAGCCGAATTACCCCTCGAAATCTCTTCAAAATTTTCGCCCAAAGGGATAAAATCCTGGCCTCATAAATGCCTCCCAAAGAGATGCGCTAACCATGGCCCACGTCACTCATTACGTTCGACGAAGGGCCATCCGGAAAATCATCTTCAACGCCCCTCACCCCTTCTCCCTTTATCTCCCTGAGGAGCTCACCACCTTTCCCCTCATCTGCATGACTCCTATCCTGGGACGTCTCCTCTTTTTTGACGACCTCCTCTTGGAACGCCGCCTCGCCCGATTTTTTGCCCGCTCGGGCCTGGCCGCCGCCCTGATTGACCGCCCAATCTTCCAATACGATCCGAAACGGGGCCTCGAACAGATTCAGCAATACCTCGAGGCCTCCATCTCCCGGAATCAATCCGTCCTGGATTTCCTCATGACGCAAAAGGAAATTCGGAGCCGGGCGGTGGGGAGCTTTGGGATTAGCTTTGGGGCGGTCACCAATATCCTTTGGGCGGCCAAGGACCCTCGGCTGAAAGTGAATGTCTTTGCGCTGGCAGGCGGGAATCTTCCCGAAATTCTCGTGAGCTCCCGGGACCCTTTGATGAAGAGTTACATCCAAGAAATCTTACGAGCAACGGGCCTCGATCGAAACCAGCTGAAAGAGGCGCTTGAGAAAACGCTTCAGATCGATCCTTTACAGAGCGCCGCTTCGCTTTTGAGGGAGGATGTTTTTCTCATCCTGGCACTTTTCGACCGGGTGATTCGGACGCGCTGCGGCCTCGCGTTGAGAGAGGCCTTGGGAAAACCCAAAACCCTTTTCTTGCCCCTTGGGCATTACCTCTCTCTTCTCGCAATCCCCTTCGTGAAGTGGCAGCTGCTCGACTTCTTCAAATCGCGCCTTTCCTAAAAGGGGACAGGCACCTTTTGGGGACAGGCACCGAAAGGTGCCTGTCCCCTTTTCTTCCCTTTTCTTGGGAAGGAAGGGCTTGAGGAGGGGCGAAAAACTCCTCGAAAGCATCCCCTCGGCCAAGAGTTTTCCCACGAGCGGTGCAATCAAAATTCCACTTCGGTAATAACCGGCCGCAAGAAAGAGGCCGGGAATTCCCGTCGGCCCAATCACGGGCATTCCCCCTTCGACGAAAGGTCTCAAGCCCGACCAGCTTGACTCCACGGGGAGCATCCGAATCCCTTCCATCATCTCGCTCACGCGATTGAGGATGTCTTCCTGCCCCTCCGGGGTGACACAGTTCTCAAATTCCCCCGCCTCGAGCGTCGACCCCACAAGGAGCCTTTCCCCCGGCCAAGGAATGAGGTAAGCCCATCGGAGGGTATGAAGCATTCGGTTGGGATAAAGGGACCGGTTCGACTTCAGAATAAGAATTTGCCCGCGAACCGGCGTGACCTTCCTCGAAATTCCCACTATCTCGTTCAGTCTCGTCCAACACCCTGCGGCATAGACGAGGGCCGGCGCCCCCATTGAAGAAGAGCCGATCTTCACCCCCCGAATCTTTCCTCCCTCAATCCAGACCTCAGCCCCTTTCGCCCCCGTTTTAATTTCAACGCCGGCCGCCTGGGCCGCTTTAAAAATCTGGTCAAGGAGCTTCCTTGCGTTGAGCTTCGGGACTCCCGGATACGAGACGCTGCTTAGGGTCTTCTCGGAAACCTGAGGCTCCATCTTTTTTGTCTCTTCGCGCGAATGGAATTCAACCGGAAGCCCTTGCTTCACCTGCCAGTCGTAACGACTCTTCAGAAACTTCTCATCCTTGGCATTTAAGGCGAGGTAAAGAATCCCGAGCTTTTCGTATTCGACCTCGGTGGAAGGCCTCCTTGAAATCTCATCGAGAAAGGAGGGGTAAAATTCAAGCGCCCTCATTCCGAGCGCAAGGAGCGGGCTCTTCTGTTCGGCCTCGGTGTAAGGGTCGAGGATGCCGGCGGCAGCGCGGGAGGCGGCACCGCCCGGCGCTTCCGGCTCCACCACGAGGACCTTTTGTTTGCGCTTGGCGAGTTCTCTCGCCGCACAAAGCCCGGCAATGCCGGCCCCTATCACAATCACATCGTAAGATTTCATTCGCTAGGGGCTCAGGGAGAGGATTTTAAAAGTTCAAGGAGGAGGGCGGTCATGACCCGGACGCCCATCGTGAGCGTTGGCTCTGGGAGGGGGGCATAAACCGAGGAGTGAAGCGAACAATAAGGTTTGGCAACCGAACCAATCCGAAACATAAAGGAGGGAACGCCCGCCCTTCCGTAAAGTCCAAAATCTTCTCCTCCCATCTCCGGCTCTTTGACCACGGCGTTTGATTCACCCACCGTCCTCTCGAAAACCGGAACGAGCCGCTTCACAAGGTTCGGGTCATTGTAAGTGGAGGGAATCGATTCGGTCACCTCAAACTCCGGCTCCCTCGGCGCCCGGTGCGCCCGGGCGATTTGAACGGCCAGGCGTTTAATCGCCTCCAAGATTTGGTTTCGCACCTCCTCGCCATAAGAACGGACCGTGAGTTCGAGTTTCACCTGGTCAGGGATGATATTGTGTTTCGTTCCTCCATGAATGGAACCGACTGTCACGACCGCCGGCTCATAAGGTTTAAGCTCCCTGCTCACAATCGTTTGAAGGGCCAGCACAATTTCTGAGGCCATGACAATCGGGTCAATTCCCAAATGGGGATAGGCGCCGTGAGTTCCCCGGCCATAAATCACGAGGTCGACCGAATCGACATTGGCAAACGCGTAGCCGGTTCCGTAGCCGATTTTCCCCACCGCGAGCTGAGAATCGACGTGAAGCGCGAGGGCGAAATCCGGTTTCGGAAAGCGGGTGAAAAGGCCGTCCCGAATCATCGCCCCGGCCCCTTCGCCCTTTTCCTCAGCCGGTTGAGCGATAAAAATGATTTTCCCCTTCCAGTCATTCTTGATTTGACTCAGTACGTTTGCCGTCCCGACAAGACAGGTCATATGGACATCGTGTCCGCAGGCGTGCATCACCCCGGGCTCTTGGCTCGCGTAGGGAAGGCCTGTTTCTTCTTTTAACGGAAGCGCATCCATATCGGCACGGACCATCACGGCCGGTCCTTCTCCATTCTCGAGGAGGGCAACGACTCCGTGGCCTCCGAGGCGGCGGGTCACCTTGAGACCGATTTTCTCAAGCTCCTCTGCCATCCGCCCTGAGGTTTTCTCCTCGTGCAAGGAAAGCTCCGGGTGGGCGTGCAGGTGCTCGTAAAGCGCCTTGAGATGCGGGTATTCCTTTTGAATCAGGGCATCCATCCGTTTCCTCAGGCGAGAGGAAATTCTTTTTGAAGAGCCTTCGCTCGCTCGCCGGCCTTCTTCCGCACCGGAGGGGATTTGGGACGGAGGGTGTGGTCATCCACCCAATGGAAGATTTCCTTTTTCTTGAATCGAATCAGACGTCCGAGCTTGACGTAAGGAATGAGGCCCCGGTAGACCCAGTCGTAGACCGTTGAAAGCTTGACCTCTAAGAGCTCACTGACCTGCCTGGCGGTGAGTAGTTTCTCCATTCATTCCTCGCTCTGGCACCTTGGTGTCAGGCACGTGCCTGACACCATTCTAAAGCGTGGGCTCTTCAAAGGGAAGATCGACGACATTGGGGTGGTGGTCTGAAATCCGCTCCTTAAGGCCATCATTCATCTCCTCCAGGGTGCGCCCAAAGTGGGGGGCGAAGCGGTAGGGACCGCTCTTATCCTTGGGGCTCGGAAGGTAAGATTTCACAAAGACCCAGTCGAGCCGGTATTTCCCGAGGACCCGGCCAATGGTCCGTTCCGTGGTGAAGGTCATCTTAAAGCCCAGCCGGTCCCGCTGGTTGGAATTGGCGAGCAGTCCTCCCATCCTCCCCATTGAGCGCTCCTGGTCGCCCCGAAAATCAAAGGCGGAGGTGTCGTAGAAGCGGAAGTCTTCAATCAACTTGAAAAGCCCCTTCGTCGGATTGGGGGCGAGGATGGGAATGTGCCTTGCGGTCGGATTCTGAAAATTTTTCGTAATGTTCGAAAGAAATCTTGTGCCGGTGAGAAAAAGTCCTTGGGGAGAAACATATTGGACCGCCCGGTCAAACCAAAACGTCGGATTGGCCGCAGCCGTTCGAAGCTCCCGGCGGACGGACGTTGGGCTCAAGTCCCCGGGCGCCGAATTGAAATCCCCGGCGAGGATGACCGGATTCCTAATCTCAACCAAGTGGCTCAAAATTTCGGCCATCTGGGCTTCTCTCCCCTTGGGTTTGCATTTGACTTCAAGGTGCACGTTCACAACCGAAAGCTTCTTCTCCGGAAGCTCGGGGAGATAAAGATCGGCCTGGAGAAAAACTCTTCCCCCCACCTTCATCTCCCGAAAAAGCTTTTCAAGAAAAACGTTCTTTACCGCTCCCCGCCGGGCCTGTTCAAGGGCCGAGAGACTCTCGACTTCTCCCCCATACCAGTCGTAGGGCTGATGACGGAGCGGAAAGAATTTCACCCCCGTAATGGGGTAGCGGCTCAAAATCGCCAAGCCGAAGAGGCCCTTGTATTTTTCGGGTTCGACCCGGAAGAGTTCCTCAAGTTCCTTGTCCCGAACGCCCTCCCAGTCAACAAACTTTTCGATTCCAAGATTGATGGGGTCGATTTCAAGATATTCTGTCCCGTAAACGTAATTCATATTTAAGGCCTCAGCCAGTTCCTTCGCGGCGTCTCTGTACTCGGAGCGTTTCATCCCGATGTCCATCTCTTGAAGAAGAATAATGTCGGCAGGCTCAAGCATCTCCCTTTGCTTTAGGATCCGACCATAGGTCTTTGAATCTTCCCCGAATCGGGTCGTGTCAATCAACTTGGCAAATGAGCCGGGGTCCGTGAAGGCCCAAATCGCCTCCTGCATCTTCATTGATTTTTCGATATTCCACTGCACCACCCGGAGAATCGGACCCAGCCTCGAATGAATCGGCCGGTGAGGCACCGCACCCCGGAAGGCCGCTTCGTTACTGATAAAGGGGGTCTTGAGAAGCGTTGTCACTTTCTTCCCGAGCGCCCCTCCGGGATAGGGGTCGCTTGAAAGTTTCACAAGCTCGTCATACGTGAGAAATTCCGGGGCCTGATACTGGATAAGCTGAAGGTGTTTAAACTCGTCGGCGAGCTCCGAGAAGGAGGGCCGAGAAAATGAGAAAACGAAAAAGGCGAGTAAAATCTTGGGGCCAAGTCTTGACATTATGACATTTGAGGTCTGACCCCCTAACCTCGCTGATAAGTCCCAACGAGCTGAACCTGGGCGAGTTCGTGCCCGTTCATCGCCATCAGGACCTCCGCCTTCGTCGCCTTGGGAGGTAAATCGAGCGTTCTGTCTAAGGCATACAATTTGAAAAAGTAACGGTGCGGCTTCCCGGGCGGCGGACAGGGGCCTCCGTAACCCACCCGCCGGAAATCGGTCATTCCCTGCCGGGCCCCGTTTGGAAGCGTCTCCTGTTTGGGAAGGCCTTCCGGAAGCTCCCGGACGTCCGGCGAAAGATTGTAAATCACCCAGTGCACCCACGTCCCCACGGGAGCATCGGGGTCATCGGAAATCAGGACAAAGCTTTGAGTGCCGCCTGGGGCGTCCGACCACGAAAGCGGCGGGGAAAGGTCTTCACCGTCACAGGTGTATTTTGTGGGAATCGAACTCTTCTCTTGAAAAGCCGAGCTTTCAATCCGAAAAGCCATTGCTTCACCTCCTAAAAAAAGCCAAACGACTGCGAGGGCTGTCAGCACGAACACGTGCCTTTGAATCTGCCTCAGCATGGGCCTATGATAAATCAAAATGAGGGAGGCGAAAGCATTTTTGTCGCAAGCGCTCTTCCGTCTTCTTCCGGAACGACCGGGCCTTTTGAAGACCTTTCTCCGAGCCCCTCCTTCAGCCGGGAAATCCGTTCGACGCTTTCTTCCAACTCCGAAATCTTAAGCTCCCTATTCTTATAAGCATCGACGAGCGCATCAAAGGCCTCCTCCTGTGCTTTTCGATCTGAACAAATCAGAAGGAGGTCGTGGCCGGCCCGGGCCGCCAGCGGGGCGGCCTCCCGGAGAGGAATATTTTTTGAGACGGCGCCCATTTTAAGATCGTCCGTGAGAGCGACGCCAGCGTAACCAAACTCAAGCCGGAGAAGATCGTGAATGAGATGCCGGGAAAATGTGGCGGGCCGCTGTTTCGGCTCAATCTCCGGGTAAACCACGTGCGTGGACATCACGCAATCCACAGGGACCTGAAAAGCCTCGATAAAAGGAGGGAGGTCGGACGCTCTCAGCGCTTTCCAACTTTTGTCCACGCTCGGAAGTTCCACGTGCGGATCGAGGAGCGCCCCGCCAAGCCCCGGATAATGTTTCGCACACGAGCGAAGCCCCTTCGACTTCATCCCTTCAATCCGGGCCCGGCCGAAGTTTCCCACCACCTCCGGGTCATTTCCATAAGAGCGGTTTCCGAGGGCCGGGTTGGGGCCGGGGCCGAGGACATCCAGGACAGGCGCCAAATTGATGTCGACTCCGAGGCGGCCAAGCTCCAAGGCCTCAATTTCTCCCTGGCGGCGAATCCACTCAGGCCGGCCGGCCCGGGCGCAAGCCGCTGCGTCCGGGAAAAGGGTGACGCCTTCTTTAAACCGGACGACCCGCCCCCCTTCGTGGTCGACCATCACCAGAAGGCGCCGCTTGAGGGCCCGCTCAAATTCTAAGAGGAGACGCCGAAATTCCTCGGGCGATTCGAAATTCCTTTCGAAAACAATCAGACCGCCGGCGTGGGTTTTTTGGAAAAGCCCAATCTCCTCCGCCGTGGCACTCGGTCCCTCAATGCCAAAAACAAATTTTTGACCAACCAGTTCTTCTAGCGTCATAATACCGGCGATTGGTTCTCGCGAACCGGTTCTGACGGGGACAGTTTACAAATTTGTAAAGTGTCCCTCGGAGAACCGGTTCGGCAGAACCGGTACCTAACGGCGATGGATTATTCCAAACTTCCGACCGAAAAGCAAAACCCAAGAACCAAGGCGCTCGATTCCCTTCCCGTCTCAAAAATTCTCTGTCTGATGGATGAGGAGGATGCCCGGCTCCCCGGGGCCGTGAAAACGGTCAATGCGAAGTTGGCCCAAGCGGTCCGTCTCATCGTCCGCTCCTTAAGAAACGGCGGCCATCTCATTTTCACCGGCGCCGGAACAAGCGGCCGGCTCGGGGTCCTTGAAGCAGCCGAGTGCCCCCCAACCTTTGGCACTCCGCCATCACTGGTTCAAGCGCTCATGGCCGGAGGAAAAAAAGCCGTCTTCCGCTCGCAAGAGGGGGCGGAAGACCGCCAACTCGAGGCCGAGAGAAAGATTAAACATCTTGTCCGAAAAGGAGATGTCGTGGTCGGAATCTCAGCGAGCGGGGTGACGCCCTTTGTCGAAGTGGCTCTTCGAGAGGCCAAAAAACGGGGCGCCCGGACTGTTCTCGTTGCCTGCAATCCCCGCTCGCCCATGCGCTCCTTGGCTGAGGTGGTCATTGCCCCCCAAGTCGGTCCGGAAATCATCGCGGGCTCGACCCGGCTTAAAGCGGGAACCGCCACCAAATTGGTCTTGAACCGCCTCACTGTCGCTTCGATGGTCCAGCTTGGAAAAGTCTATGGAAATTTGATGGTGGACCTTCAGCCCCGGTCAAGGAAATTAAAAGCGAGGGCTGAGCGTCTGGTCAAGCTTTTGACGGGGCTCTCTCATCAAAAAGCGAAGCGTCTCCTCAAAAAATCTCTCGGCAACGTCAAGGCCGCTGTCTCAATGGCTGGCGTCAAGGTGCCGGCCTCGAAATGACAGAGGCCGTCGGCCTGATGTCTGGAACCAGTGCGGACGGGGTTTCAGCGGCGCTCGTCTCGTTTAGAAACAGGTTCTTTCAACTTCTCCGTTACCGAACTTTTCCCTACCCCCAGGCGACCCGCAAAAAAATTTTGAATGCCGAAGCGCTTTCCTTGAAGGAAATTGCTCAACTCGACTTCGAGCTGGGGCGGTTTTTTGCGAATGTGACTCTGAAATTTCTCCGCACCGAGAAAATTAACCGGCGGAGGATTGCGGTCATCGGCTCTCACGGTCAGACGATCTACCACGGGCCTCAGGATAAACCGCCTTGCACCTTTCAAATTGGTGAAGCGGCCGTCATTTGCGAGCAAACCGGGATTCCGGTGGTCTCGGATTTCCGGCCGCAGGACTTGGCCCTCGGAGGGGAAGGGGCACCGCTCGTTCCTTTCTTTGACCATTATTTTTACGGGCGGGGGCCGCTCCGTGTTTTCCAAAATATCGGCGGGATTGCCAATGTCACCCTCGTCGGCCGGAGGCTTCATGCACCCATCGCCTTTGACACGGGGCCGGGAAATTGTCTCATCGATCTTGCGATGCAAAAAATTACAGATGCAGGGGCGACGCATGCCTCGCCCCTGCATTTCGACCGAGACGGCCGATGGGCCCGTCAAGGCAAAATCCAGTCAAGTTGGCTCAAGCCGATGATGCAGCATCCTTATTTTCGAAGGCGGCCGCCTAAATCAACCGGTCGGGAGGAATTCGGCACGCCGTTCTTAAAAAAATTCCTGGGCCGCCGCCTCACGACGCACCCAAACGACGCAATCGCCACGTTAACTTATTTCACAGCATTAACGATTTACGAATCCGTCGTCGGGGCGAGGCGTGCCTCGCCCCTGCGGGAAATCGTGGCGAGCGGCGGCGGGGCCAAAAATCCCGTCTTGATGGCACACCTCAAGGAACTTTTTTCTCCGATTCCGGTTCGTTCCATCGAAGAGTTCGGAATCCCCGCCCAAGCGAGGGAGCCGATTGCGTTTGCCTTTTTGGCACTTCGTGCCATTCAAGGAAAAATTAACCACCTTCCTTCGGCCACCGGTGCGAAACGAGCTACGGTCTTAGGGAAAATCGTTTACCCCTCAATCTCCACGCATCATCCTGGGCCCGCCACGGTTCGGGGCGGGCTCAGGATGACCGATACTCGCCAATGCACCTGATTGACTGGGCGATTGTCGCCATTTACTGCGTCGCAAGTCTTATCCTCGGCCTTCTCCTCTCCAAAAAAGCGTCCCAAGGCGTTGAATCGTACTTCGCCGGAAATCGAAACGTCGCGTGGTGGCTTGCGGGAACTTCGATGGCGGCCACAGCCTTTTCCTCCGATACGCCCCTCCTTGTCACCGGAATTGTCCGCTCCAAAGGAATCTGGGGAAATTGGGAAATTTGGTCCCTAGGAATCAGCACGATGCTTGCCGTTTTCTTTTTCTCAAGACTTTGGAAGCGGACCGGCGTTCTCACCGAGGTCGAGTTTGCCGAACTCCGTTATTCAGGAAAATCTGCCTCTTTTCTCCGAGGCTTCAAGGCAATCTACTGGGGGCTTTTCTACAATGTCTTCATCATCGGCGCCTGGCCGATGACCGGTCTTGCGAAGGTGATGCAAGAGGTGACCGAATTCGATAAAACCGGCTCGATTCTTTTTTCACTCGCACTCGCCGCCCTTTACACCTCTTTCGCCGGTTATTTGGGCGTCGTCTTGACCGACCTTTTCCAATTCGTCTGGGCCCTTGCCGGTGCTTTTCTCCTCGCCTTCTTTGCCCTTCAAGCAGTCGGCGGCCCCACACTCCTCGTTGAAAAATTGGCAGAGACGGGAAAACTTTCTTTCCTTCCGCCCGAAGAGGCGATGAGCTGGTTTCTGGGCCTCCTTCTCATTCAATGGTGGGCCTGGAAAAATTCCGATGGCGGCGGAATTGCGGTGCAGCGGATGGTCTCGTGCAAGGACGAGCGGGAAGCGAAGTTCTCAATGCTTTGGTTCGCAATCGCTCATTACGTGATTCGCTCGTGGCCTTGGGTCGTCACGGCGCTTGCCTCGCTTATTTTGATTCCTGACTCCCTTCTTTCAGTAACAGAAGGGGCTCGCACCTTTGTCGACCACGAAAGGGCTTACCCCCGGCTCATTACGATGCTTCTCCCCGTTGGACTTCGCGGGGTTCTCGTGGCCTCTTTCTTTGCAGCGTTTATGTCGACCGTCGACAGCCAGCTCAACTGGGGTGCTTCTTATCTCGTTAATGATGTCTACAAACGTTTCATCAGGAAGAAAGCGCCGGAATCCCATTACATTAAAGTCTCTCGAGTCATTCCCTTTGCCTTGGCGGGCCTGGCGGCCGGCGTCGCCTTTTTCATCCAAAGCATCGGACAGATTTTTACCTTTGTCTTGAATCTGACAGCGGGCGTGGGACCCGTTTACCTCCTCCGGTGGTTTTGGTGGCGTGTGAATGCCTGGAGTGAAATTGCCGCGATGACGGCAAGCCTCCTTTTGATGGCGCTCCGACCTCAGTTCTTTCAATTCTTCGGTCTTCCGCAAGATTCTCTTCTTCAGCTTCTCTATATGATTCTCGGAACTGCGCTCGTCTGGCTCCCGATTACCTTGCTCACCCCTCCCGTGCCCCGAGAAACGCTGGAGAAGTTTTCCACACAGGTTTCTCCTCCCGGCTTTTGGGGGAAACTCGGAGGCAAAACCGTCAAGCCTCTCTGGTCCCTCAGTCTGAAGCAGTGGATAATCGCGACGACTGCCCTCTTCGTCACCCTCGCCGGCCCGCTCCAACTCCTCTTGGGCCGTAAAGCGGCTGGTCTCTCCTTATCTGCCGCCGCCTTCTTCGCCTGGTATTGGGTCATAAAGGGTGAAGCTCGCCAGAGGGAGAGGAATAGTCTCGAAACCCTTTAAATTTAAACGGGTTATGATAATCAATTCGGGCGTGGGCGAGCGCTGATAGCCCGTGACCTGGCTTTTTTGGGAATACGTGCTATCTTTATTTCAAGTAAGCAGTTGCCGTAACTTTATTGAAAACCAGCCTCTGACGATAAAG
>CAYJTI010000032.1:0-10186 GCA_964373135.1 uncultured bacterium
GCGACACCGGACAATTTGAGCGGACCCTCATTATTGCCGACGAGGGAAGCAGCGTGAGCTACATGGAAGGGTGCACGGCCCCGATTCGCGATGAGAATCAGCTCCATGCCGCCGTGGTCGAGCTGATTGCGATGGAAGGTGCCCAAATTAAATACTCCACCATCCAGAACTGGTATCCCGGCGACAAGGAGGGAAAGGGCGGCATCTTCAACTTTGTCACCAAACGGGGAAAGTGTGTCGGCAAAAATTCCAAGATTTCGTGGACCCAAGTAGAGACCGGCGCCGCCATTACCTGGAAATACCCGAGCGTGATTTTGCAGGGAGATAACTCGGTCGGGGAATTTTATTCGGTTGCGCTCACGAATAATCACCAGCAGGCCGACACCGGCACGAAGATGATTCATATCGGAAAAAATACCCGGAGCACGATTATCTCAAAGGGAATTGCGGCCCGTTTCGGAAAGAACACTTACCGGGGCCTTGTGAAAGTCCTCTCCGGCGCCGAGAGCGCAAGGAATTATTCCCAATGCGATTCGCTCCTCCTCGGCGACCGATGCAGTGCCAACACCTTTCCCTACCTCGAAGTCCAGAATAAGACGGCTCAGGTCGAGCATGAGGCCTCGACCTCCAAAATCAGCGAGGAACAGCTCTTTTACTGCAGGCAGCGGGGAATCTCCGAGGAGAATGCGGTGTCAATGATTGTCAACGGCTTCTGCAAGGAAGTCTTCAAAAATTTGCCGATGGAGTTTGCGGTAGAGGCCCACAAGCTCCTCGGCGTCAGCCTGGAAGGGAGTGTCGGTTGATGTTAGAAATCCGGAATCTGCACGTCTCAGTCGATGGAAAAGAGATTCTCAAAGGGATTAATCTCACGGTCAAGCCCGGCGAGGTTCACGCCGTCATGGGCCCGAATGCCTCGGGGAAAAGCACCTTGGCGCAGGCCCTGGCGGGAAACGAGACTTACCAAGTGACGAAAGGAGAAGTGCGTTACAACGGCAGGAACCTTCTTGAGATGTCCCCCGAGGAACGGGCGCGCGAAGGGGTCTTCCTCGCGTTTCAATACCCGATTTCAATTCCGGGCGTCAGCACGGCTTACTTTTTGAGGGCCGCCGTCAACGAAATTCGAAAAGCCAGGGGACTCGTAGAGCTCGACGCCATCGAATTTCTTGAGATTCTCAAGGAGCGGCTCAAACTGGTGGAGATGGACCCGAATTTCGCGAATCGGCCGGTGAACGAGGGCTTCTCGGGGGGTGAGAAGAAGCGGAATGAAATTCTTCAGATGGCCGTGATTGAGCCGAAGCTCGCGATTCTCGATGAGACAGATTCCGGACTCGATATCGATGCCTTGAAGATTGTCGCTTCAGGCGTCAACAAGCTCAGGCGGCCGGAGCGGTCAATGATTGTCGTCACTCACTACCAGCGCCTCTTGAATTACATCATCCCCGATTATGTCCATGTCTTGGTCGACGGCCGGATTGTGAGGTCGGGCGTAAAGGAGCTCGCCTTCCAACTCGAAGAGAAGGGTTACGACTGGGTCAAGGTGGAACCGGAATCGGCGGAGAGTTCAAGGAAATAGGAGGCGCGCCCCCGTGGCCAAGGAACAATTTCTCTCGGCCTTTTCAACTTTTGAGAAAGAGGCAGCCCGCCGAAACCCTCCTTGGGTGCTTCCGCTTCAGCGGAGGGCGATGGCCCGGCTTGATGAATTAGGTTTTCCGACGCTCAAGGATGAAGAGTGGAAATACACGAGCGTTGAGCCGATTGTCAAAAATTCGTACCGGTTTCACTTTGAGCTTTACCAAGACGGCCTCACCCCCCAAAAGATTCAGCCCTTCCTTTTCGGCCAAAATTGGAGCCGGCTTGTTTTCATTAATGGACTTTACACCCCGGAGCTCTCTTTTCTTTCAAAGAAGGCGGAAGGAGTCCGAATCGAAAGCCTCCGGGAGGCCCTTTCCTCTCATCCGGAACTTTTGAAATCCCGCCTTGCCCATTATGCGGACGACAAGAGTAATGCCTTCACGGCCCTCAATACGGCCTTTATTTACGACGGCGCCTTGATTTGGCTTCCCCAGGGAAAGGTGCTGGAGGAACCGATTCAACTCCTTTTCATTTCTGTCTCCGAAGGAGAAACGGGGATTTCCCAGCCGAGAAATTTAATTGTGGCAAGCGAGGGGAGTCAGGCGACCATCGTCGAAAGTTATTTTTCAATTTCAGGCGGGACTTATTTTACGAATGCGGTCACGGAGGTCTTTTTAGACCGGGCGGCGGCGCTTAACCACTACAAAATTCAGTGCGAGAGCGAGGCTGCGTTTCATGTCGCCACGACCCAAGTCTCGGGTCAAGAACAGGCAAGTTTCTCTTCGTGGGTCTTCTCTTTTGGCGCACGGCTTTCTCGGGAGAATCTCAACGTGATTCTGGAAGCCGAGGGAGCAAACGCCTCCTTGAATGGTCTCTATTTTGTTTCCGGGATTCAGCACGTGGACCATCACACGGTGATTGACCACAAGAAGCCCCGGGGCTTGAGCCGGCAGATTTACAAGGGGATTCTCGACGGCCAGTCGAAGGCCATTTTCAATGGAAAGATTTTCGTCCGCCCGGGCGCCCAGAAAACCGATGCGCATCAGACGAATAAAAATCTCCTCCTTTCCCAGCGGGCCACGGCCGACACGAAGCCTCAGCTTGAGATTTTCGCGGACGATGTGAAATGCACGCACGGGGCGGCGGTGGGCCAGCTTGAGAAGGAGGCCCTCTTTTATGTGAAAAGCCGGGGACTCGGGGAGGAGAGCGCGCGAAGCCTTCTCACCTATGGCTTTGCGAACGAAGTGACGGAAACCGTGAGGATTGACTCTTTGCGGGAAGAATTGAACCAATGGGTTCTCAAACGATTAGCATGAAAGGCGGGACGGTCTTGAAGCAAGGGAAGAGAGCAACCTTTGATGTGGCGAGATACCGTGCGGATTTTCCCGTCCTCAAGCAGCGGGTGCACGGGAAGCCGCTTGTTTATCTCGATAATGCGGCGACCACGCAGAAGCCCGAGGTCGTGATTGACACATTGACCCGCTACTACTCAAAGGAAAATGCCAACATCCACCGGGGGATTTACTACCTGAGTGAGCAGGCGACCGATGCCTACGAGGTGGCCCGGGCGAAGGTCCAGCGGTTCATCCACGCCCGCCGGATGAGCGAAATCGTTTTTGTCCGGGGTGCGACCGAAGGAATCAATCTCGTCGCGCAAAGTTATGGAAAGGCCTTCCTCAAAGCGGGAGATGAAATTCTCATCTCGGCAATGGAACATCATTCGAATATCGTTCCATGGCAGCTTTTGTCTGGCGAAATCGGTGCCAGACTGCGGGTGATTCCCATTAACGACCGGGGCGAGCTTTTGATGGAGGAATTCGAAAAGCTCCTCGGCCCAAAGACAAAACTTGTGGCGATAGCACACGTTTCAAATGCCCTCGGCACGGTGAATCCGGTCAAAAAGATTGTGGAGAGGGCCCACCAACGGGAGATTCCGGTTCTCCTGGACGGGGCGCAGGCTGTGCCGCACGAGCCGGTCGATCTGGAGGAGCTCGGCGCAGACTTTTATGTTTTCTCGGGCCACAAGATGTTTGGACCGACGGGAATTGGCGTGCTCTACGGAAAGGAAGAGCTTCTCGAAAGGATGCCCCCTTATCAAGGAGGCGGCGACATGATTAGCTCGGTCACATTTGAGAAAACCACCTACAACAAAGTCCCTTATAAATTTGAAGCGGGAACGCCGGCGATTGCTGGGGTCATCGGACTCGGTGCGGCGATTGATTATCTCAGGGAAATTGGAATGGAACGGATTCAGGCTTACGAGGAGGAACTTTTGACCTACGGGACCGAAGCGCTTTCCCGGATTCCAGGACTCCGCTTTATCGGAACCGCCGGCCAGAGGGCAGGCATTCTCTCTTTTGTCCTGAACGGAGTCCATGCCCACGACATCGGGACGATTCTTGACCGGGAGGGGGTTGCGATTCGAGCCGGGCACCACTGTGCGATGCCGGTGATGGAACGCTTCGGGGTCCCGGCCACGGCCCGGGCCTCGTTGGCCTTTTACAACACCCAGGGAGAGATTGACGCTCTCGTTCGGGGGCTCCATACCGTTTTGGAGGTTTTTGGATAATGTCTGAGCTTCGCGAACTTTATCAAGAAGTGATTTTGGACCACAGCAAAAAGCCGCGCAACTTCCGCGTTCTGGAAAATTCAAATCGGAAAGCCGAAGGTTACAATCCTCTTTGCGGGGACCGGATTACGGTCTACCTCTTTTTGGAAGGGGACGTGATTAAGGAAATTACTTTTCAGGGCTCCGGCTGCGCCATCTCGAAGGCCTCGACTTCGATGATGACGGACTTTCTGAAGGGAAAGACCAAGGCGGAGGCTGGGGAGATTTTCGGGGAGTTTCATGAAATGCTGGCGGGGAGCGGAAGTCAGAAATTTGACGAAAAAAGGCTCGGGAAACTTGCTGCCTTTTCCGGGGTGAGAGAATTTCCGGTGCGGGTCAAATGCGCCACCTTGCCGTGGCACACGTTTCGCGCCGGCCTGGAGGGGAAGAAGGAGACGGTCTCGACCGAAGCCTTTGCGACGGAGTGGACCGCCGGGTAGGTTGAAGAGCCCCCTCCCCTTTTTCTTCTCCCCCCGGAGAGGGGAGAGGATTTGAGGTGAGGGGAGCGGAGAGAAGTAAGGGAGAGGAATGGGCAATGAATGAGCCGACGAAGTTAACTCGAGAGTGCGAGGCTGTGCAGATTCCGGGCGGGAATAAAATGAGGCTCGCGGCCGGGAGTTATGTCCGGATTTCGCAGTCGCTCGGGGGGACTTACACCGTCGTCACCGAGGAAGGTTACCTGGTTCGGATTGACGGGAAAGATGCGGATGCGCTGGGGGTGAGACCGGAAGGAGGGACGTCCGCTGCCGATTCTTCAGTGCCCATGAGTCAAGAAGAAGTCGAGAAAAGAGTGTGGGCCCAGCTTCGAACAGTTTTCGATCCTGAAATTCCGGTTAATGTCGTTGATTTAGGACTCATCTATCTTTGCCGTGTGACTCCCTTGCCTGAATCGGGCTCGAAGGTCGAGGTCAAGATGACCTTGACCGCCCCCGGCTGCGGGATGGGGAGTGTGCTTCAGGCCGATGCGAATCAGAAGATTCTCGGTGTTCCGGGCGTCAAGGAGTGCAAGGTTGAATTAGTGGTCGACCCTCCTTGGAACCAAAGCATGATGTCCGAGGCCGCGAAACTTCAGCTGGGGCTCCTGTAGGTCACATTAGGTAGGAGGTCACACTTAAGTGTGACCTACCTATTACCTATCTGTGGAAAAAATGTGGGATGCGCCCGCTCTTGACAGGGTAGTGGCTCTACGATAATCTTCACCGCATGTCAGACGCTGAAACCTCCACCCAACCCTCCGTTTTCAAATCCGACCTCCTCAAAGGAAAAAAAGGCCTGGTGGTCGGTGTCGCCAACAAGCGCTCCATCGCCTGGGCCGTGGCGCGCGGGCTTTCAAATCACGGCGCTCAGCTCGCCTTTACCTACCAGGGGGAACGCCTGAAAGAAAGCGTGGCCGAGCTCGCAGCGACATTGCCGGGGATGTCTCCTCTTCATCCTTGCGATGTGACGAAAGAGGATGAGGTCAAAAAGGTTTTCGAGGAGCTCGAGAAAGAATTCGGCTCGCTCCAATTTTTGGTCCACGCCGTCGCCTTCGCGAAAAAAGAAGACCTCGACGGCCGGACCATTGACACCGCCCGTGACGGATTCCAGCTCGCTTTAGATGTCAGCTCTTATTCTTTGATTGCCCTCGCGAAGGCGGCCGAGCCTCTCCTTGAAAAGGAGGGAGGGAGCGTTGTGGCACTGACCTATCTCGGTTCGGAGAAGGTCGTGCCGCATTATAACGTGATGGGAATCGCGAAGGCGGCCCTTGAATCGGCGATTCGCTACCTCGCCTTTGACCTCGGAAAGAAAAATATTCGGGTGAATGGCGTCTCCGCAGGTCCCATCAGCACGCTGGCCGCCCGGGGAATCTCGGGTTTTACGACCATGCTCGAAGGCCACCGCCAGCGCGCCGCGCTGGGCCGGAATGTCCAGGTGGAAGAGGTGGCCAACACGGCCTTTTTTCTTTTGAGTCCGCTCGCGAGCGGAATCACGGGGGAAATTATTTATTGCGACGCAGGCTACCGGATGATGGGAGCCTGAGGTGAACGTTCTTGTCCTCGACCTCGAAACCCAGCGTTCGTTTAAGGACGTTGGGAAGCAGAATCTCCATAAGCTCCGCGTCTCCGTCGCCGGAACTTTCGATTACCTCACCCAGGAGTACGAGGTCTACGAGGAGAAGGAGCTCATTCGGCTCGACAAGCGAATCCGGGAGGCCGAGCTTCTCGTGGGGTTCAACATCCGGCGTTTCGACCTGCCGGTCCTTCAGCCCTACCTTTTTAGTCCGGTTGAAAACCTTCCCGTTTTAGATCTCCTTGAGGCGGTTGAGAAGGAGAGAGGCCACCGGGCGAGTCTTGAGTCGATTGCCCAGCCGACGCTTAAGCTTGGCAAGACGGGGAGCGGCTTCGACGCCCTGGCCCTTTTTCAGGAAGGGAAAATTGAGGCGTTGAAGGATTACTGCTTAAACGACGTCCGCCTCACGAAAGAGGTCTACGATTACGGCGTCTCCCACGGAAAGATTTATTTCACCTCCACCTGGGATTACAAGACCTACGAGATTCCGGTCAACTGGAAAGAGGAAACCGAAGGGCCCCTGCGCTCGGGCCGCACCTCCGGAGCCGCCTTCCCCACCAGCCTCTTTTAGGTACCGGTTCTCGCGAACCGGTTCTCCCCGAACCGGTTCTCCCGGGGACAGTTTACAAATTTGTAAAGTGTCCCCGGGAGAACCGGTACCAAACGATTTCCAAGCCTGCTAGAATGAATTGGCCGCTATGATAAAACTCCCGATTTACATGGATTATCATGCCACGACACCGCTCGACCCCCGGGTGCTCGAGACGATGATTCCCTGTTTCCGCGAAGTCTTCGGGAATGCCGCAAGCCGGAACCATCCCTTTGGGTGGCAGGCCGAGAAGCGGGTGGAGCAGGCAAGGGCCCAGGTGGCCCGCCTTGTCCATGCGGACCCCAAAGAAATTGTTTTCACGAGCGGCACCACGGAATCGGACAATCTGGCCTTGAAGGGCGCTGCCTGGATGTATCGGGAGAAGGGAAACCATTTGATGACGCAGGCGACGGAGCACAAGGCCGTCCTGGACACCTTGAAATATCTTGAGAAACAAGGCTTCCAGGTGACCTTCCTTCCGGTGGACCGGACCGGCCTGGTCGATCTCGACCGGCTTCGCTCGGCCATTACGGAGAAGACAATTCTCATTTCGATGATGGCGGCGAATAACGAAATCGGAACGATTCAGCCGATTGAGGAGATTGGGAAAATTGCGAAGGAGAAGGGAATCCTTTTTCATGTCGACGGGGCGCAGGCCGTGGGCAAGATCCCCATCGATGTGGAAAAAATGGGAATCGATCTTCTTGCCTTTTCCGGGCACAAGATGTACGGCCCCAAGGGAATCGGGGTCCTCTATGTCCGCAGCCGGAATCCCCGGGTGAGGCTGGCACCGCTCCTTCACGGCGGCGGGCATGAGCGGGGCTTCCGCTCGGGGACGCTCAATGTGCCGGCGATTGTGGGACTCGGAAAGGCCTGCGAGATTGCAGGGGAGGAGATGATTCAAGAAGGAGAAAGAATCCTCAAGCTCCGCAACCGTCTTCATCAAGCGATTACCCGGGGGCTCGATGAAGTCCATCCGAATGGTCACCCTGAGAAAAGGCTCCCTGGAAATTTGAATTTGAGTTTTGCCGGGGTGGAAGGGGAATCGCTTTTAATGGGAATCAATGAGGAGATTGCGGTTTCCTCGGGCTCCGCCTGCACGACAGGCTCGGTCGAGCCGTCTTATGTGTTGAAGGCGCTGGGGGTTGGGGAGGAGCTGATTCAATCTTCCGTCCGCTTTGGGCTTGGCCGCTTCAATACCGAAGAAGAGGTCGACTACACGGCGAAACGCGTGGTGGAAATTGTGAATCGGCTGCGGGAAATTTCTCCCTGGACCGTTGAATGGAAAAAGGGATAATGGTATCATTCTAGCGAGATAGGTGAATCCGATGATTGCACTGACCCCGAAAGCGATTCAGGAAATCAAACGGCTCCTCACGGAGCAGTCCCGGGAGGACCTCGGCCTCCGGGTCGGGGTCCGTGGCGGCGGCTGTTCCGGGCTTTCCTACTCGCTCAACTTCGATACCCAGCGCGAAGGAGACACGGTTTTTGAGGAGGAGGGCACCCAAGTCTTTGTCGACCCAAAAAGTCTTCTTTACTTGAGCGGGATGACGCTCGATTTCTCCGATGCCCTCGAGGGCCGGGGTTTCAAATTCATCAATCCAAACGCCACCAAAACCTGCGGTTGCGGGGAATCCTTTTCCGTCTAAACCAGCGCTTTGCGTCATTGCGAGGCGGCATTCCAACTCTAGCCGAAGGATCTCGAGATCCTTCGCTCAGCGAAGCAGCCCTTTAGGGTCGCTCAGGATGACACAGGGTGTCAGATTGTGTCACCCCGCAAAAGTTCCGCCGAATCTCTTTGCGGGGCTCGCAAGGACAGACGCTGACCCATGAAAGAATCTCAACAAGAAAAGCTCAAACCTCTCCGTAACGAAGTCCGCTTTCTGGGCGATTGCCTTGGCAAAGTCCTTATCGCTCAAGAGGGGAAGCGCTTCTTTGAGCTTGTCGAGTGGGTGCGGAAGAGCGCGATTTCCCTACGCCGGGAGCCGGACGCCCGCTTGGAGGCAAAACTCCTCCGAAAGATTCGCTCCCTCCCTCTTACGGAGCTGACCAAACTCATCCGTGCCTTCACCGTCTACTTTCAACTCGTCAATTTGGCCGAAGAGAAGCATCGGATTCGCCGCAAGCGGCACTACGAATCCATTCCGAATCTCAAACCACAGCCGGGCTCGGTCGAGGAGATTGTGCAGAAAATGAAAGGGGCGGGGTGGGGCGCCGGGAAGGTGAAAAAGAGGCTCTCCGACATTTCGATTGAACTTGTTCTCACGGCCCACCCGACCGAGGCCCAGCGGCGTTCGATTCTTCAAAAGCTTTTCGCTGTCAACCACCTTTTAATGGAGCGGGAGATCCGGAACCTGACCCCCCGGGAACTTTCAGAAATCGACGAACAAATTTTGAGTGAGATTACAATCCTTTGGCAGACGGACGAGCTCCGCCGCCGGCGCCAGACGCCGCTTGATGAAGTCGATAATGCGCTCTTTTACCTCGACACAACGATTTTTGAGTCCCTTCCTCTCATGCTCCTTCGTTTTGAGCGTGAAATCCGAAAAGAATTTAAAAGCGGGGTCTCCGTGGGCCCCCTTCTCCGTTTCGGCTCTTGGGTGGGAGGAGACCGGGACGGCAACCCTCACGTCACAGCCGAGGTCACTTATGAGGCGCTCGGGCGCCAGAAGGAAGCCATCCTTCGGAAATACATCCAATTCCTCGACCCCTTGATTCAGGAATCAAGCCAGTCCGTCGAACTGGTCGGCGCCTCCCGGGAACTTCTCCAGTCGATTGAAGAAGACAAAAAGCTCCTGCCCCGGTTTGCCGAGGCGATGAGGGAAAAGAGTGAGAAAGAGCCTTACCGGAAAAAACTCTCCTTCATTCAGCGGAAACTCATCAACACGCTGCGGCTCAACGCAAGGCCGGAGGAAAGCGAGACAGCCCCGGACGAAACCATTGAGGCCGCCTACCGAAATTCGGAAGAATTTAAACAGGACCTTTGCCTGGTGCGAAACTCCCTTCGTTCCTCCAAAGGGAGTCTCCAACTTGAGGGGCGGTTCCGTTTTCTGGAGCTTGCGCTCGCGCTCTATCGTTTTCGGTTTGTGAAGCTCGATATCCGGGAAAACCGGGATGTGATTGAGAAAGCCGTGTCGGAAATCGCCCAAAAAAGGGGACAGTCTCCGCCACAAATCGAGGCGAATCCGCCGGGCAGTTTGGCGGACCCTTTAAGGGGACAGGCATTTGGGCTCGGCAGCCTTTCAGCCTCTTCCCAAGAAGTCCTCCGGACGTTTGAGACGATTCGCCGGGCCAATCAGGAAATCGACCCCGAGGCTGTGGACACTTACATCCTCAGCATGACTCACTCGGCGAGCGACCTTTTATCC
>CAYJTI010000032.1:10196-11240 GCA_964373135.1 uncultured bacterium
AAAGAGACGGGGAATGAAAGGCTCAATCTTGTCCCTCTCTTTGAGACGATTCATGATCTCGAGGAGGCGCCGCACGTGATGGAGTCGCTTTACAGGGACCCCGATTATTCGAAACATCTTCAGGCGCTCGGCCGGACGCAGGAGATTATGCTCGGTTACTCCGACAGCAATAAGGACGGCGGGTTTCTCACCTCCAACTGGAGCCTTTACAAGGCGCAGAAGCGCCTCACTGAAGTCGCGAAAAAGTTCGGCGTCCGGCAGAAACTTTTTCACGGGCGGGGCGGGACCGTGGGCCGGGGCGGGGGGCCCACCAATCAGGCGATTCTGGCCCAGCCGGCCGGGACCCTTCAGGGAAAGATTAAGATTACGGAGCAGGGAGAAGTCATCTCCTCGAAATATTCAAATCCTTACATCGCCGAGAGAAACCTGGAGCTTGTGCTTGCCGCCGTGATTGAATCCTCTTGGCTTCGAGCCCGCCCGCCTCGGGAAGAAAAAAAGTGGGAAGGGGTGATGGAGAAGCTCTCCGGATATTCCTTCCGGGCCTACCGGAAAATGGTCTACGAGGACGAGGAATTTCTCCGTTACTTTTACCACGCGACACCGATTGAAGAGGTTTCAAGCCACGCCATCGGCTCCCGGCCGGCAAGGCGGGTCGAGAGCGGGCGGATTGAGGATCTCCGGGCGATTCCCTGGGTTTTTAGCTGGATGCAGTCCCGGGTGACCCTGCCGAGCTGGTTTGGTTTTGGGACCGCCGTGGAGGAATTTGCCAGGGAGTCTTCGCCTGACGTCTTGAAGGCGATGAATGAGAAGTGGCCCTTTTTTCGGACGCTTGTCAGTTTCATGGAGATGAGTCTCCAGAAGGCGGACCGTCGGATTGCAAGGCTTTATTCAGGCCTTGTGCCGGAGAAAAGAATTGGGGAGAAATTTTTCAGACAGATTGAAGAAGAGTATCAAAAGACACGCCGCGCCCTTCTTGAAATCACAGGACACAACGAACTTTTGGACTGTAACTACACGCTTCAAAATTCGATTCGGCTCCGGAAT
>CAYJTI010000033.1:0-5035 GCA_964373135.1 uncultured bacterium
TTCAGGGAGAGTGCAATTTTCTTCGCGTCCGGGTCGACGTGAAGGACTTGAACGAGAATTCCGTCTCCAGTCTGAAAATTCTTTTCAAGCGACTGGGACGACACCCCGGGGATTTCCGAAATATGGACGAGGCCCTCGAGGCCGTTGTCCAAACGGACAAAAAGTCCGAAATTGGCGATGCGGCTGATTCGGCCGGGGGCGAGGCTCCCGGGATAGAGACTGGAGGCGAGGGACTGCCACGGGTCGTCCGTCAGCTGCTTCATCCCGAGCGAAAGTTTCTGGGCGTCGGGGTCGACCGAAAGAATCATGACTTCCACTTCGTCCCCCTTCTTCACGTAGCTGGAAGGCCGCGCATTTTTGCTGCCGGACCACGACATATCCGAGATGTGAAGGAGCCCGTCGATTCCGGGCTCGAGCTCCACGAAGGCGCCGAAATCGGTCAGGTGCCTCACGAGGCCCCGCACCCGGTCCCCCGCCTGATATTTGTCGCGGACGCCCCTCCACGGGCTCTCCTCGGCCTGTTTCATCCCGAGAGAAATTTTCTTGGCGACCGGGTCCAGGTTCAGCACGACGACCTCCACCCTGTCGCCGAGATTCACCATCTCCGAGGGATGACTCACACGCTTGGTCCACGAAAACTCACTGACGTGAACCAGCCCCTCCACCCCCGGTTCGAGTTCCACGAATGCGCCGTAGGGAACGAGGTTCACGACTCGCCCGCTCACCCGGCCTCCTGCCGGATATTTCTCAGCCGCCTTCGCCCACGGGTCCCCCTGACATTGCTTCATCCCGAGGGAAACCTTTTGACTCTCCTTGTCGATGGCAATCACCGCGACCTCGATTTCATCGCCGATCTTCACGAGCTTCGAAGGGTGCGAAATCCTTCCCCAGCTCATGTCGGTGATATGAAGGAGCCCGTCGAGATTCCCCAAATCGATGAAGGCGCCGAAGTCCGTAATATTTTTCACGCGCCCTTTCACGACCAGTCCGACCTTGAGCGATTCGATGCGCCCCCGGCGCACTTCAAGCCGCTCCCGTTCGAGATAATCCTTGCGGGAGACGACGATGTTTCGCCGCTTATGATTGATTTTGACGATGACAAATTTGCCGGAGAAATTGAGGAATTGGTCGGGATTTCGGACCGGGCGGATGTCAACCAGCGAGGCGGGGAGGAAGGCTTCCATCCCGATGTCCACCATGTAGCCGCCGCGCACCTTCTTAAAGATTCGGCCTTCGACCACCTGCGCCTCCTGGGCGCTGGCGAGTACATCATTCCAGGTGCGCTGGCGGTCGACCTTCTTCTTCGACAGGAGGACGATTCCCTGCTCGTCGTCGAAGGTCTCGAAGAGGACGTCGATCTCGCGGCCGACCTCAAGCTCGGACGGGTCGGTGAAATCTTCGAGGGGGACCACCCCTTCGGATTTGAAGCCGATGTCGACCAAAACTTCCTTGCCCTGGATTCCAAGGACCCGGCCCCGGACAATCTCGCCTTCCTGAAAATTTTGAAACGTCTGATTAATCAGATCCGCAAATGGAGTCATTCGTTTTGTTATTCCCGCAGAGGAGATTCCAACAGGTGGGCGTATTGTAACAGCTAGGCCGCGGAATTCAACGTAATTCTCGACCGCCGTTTCCGGGCCTGGCTGAGGCCGGCCCGGAGCGCCTTCTCCTCTCCTTTCATCAAAATTTTCTTCCACTCGCGGTAGTGACGCTCGAAATTTCGCAAGGCCCGCCCGAGCTCTTTTCGATTTCCGCGGAAAATCGGGACCCAAAGGCCGGGGCTCGCCTGCGCCACACGGGTCGTATCGAGAAACCCCGTGGTCGCGAAGGAGAGTGATTTGTCTCGAACGCTCGACACCAAGACCGAAGCGAGAAAATGCGGGAGGTGGCTGATTTCCGCCGTGATTCGGTCGTGCTCCTCAGCCGGAAGAAGGACGACCCGGCCCGAGATCTTTTTCCAAAATTGAACAACGGTTGAAACCGGCGAAATTTTCTGCGAACCGGTTCTCCCAGAACCGGTTCGCGAGAACCGGTTCCCTGGAACCACAAACGTCAAGGAACCTTCGAAGAGATTCAGATTCGCGTGCTCAATTCCCCGCTCGTGGGAGCCGGCCATCGGATGGGCACCGACAAAGTGAATCCGTTTCCACTTCCTTCGATTTGCCCACCGCACAAGGAACCCCTTCACGCTTCCCGTGTCGGTCACAATCGTCCCAGGCGGGGCGAGCCGGTCAAGCCGGAGAAGGAAATCTTTCAAAGTGTCAACCGGTGTGCAGAGGATAACAATCGAGGGGGAGAGGGTCAGGGTGAGGGGGCATCTTTCCAAATCCCGATACCCCTCATGAATCCAGCCCTTTTTCTTCGCAAAACGGAGGGCGCCTCGGTTCCGGCTGACGCCCGTGATTCGCGCCCGCGGAAACTTTCTTCGCGAGGCCTGGGCCAGGGAACCTCCAATGAGCCCGAGGCCAACGATCACAATCGTCATATCTCGCGGCCGACGGCTTGGGCGATGGGACGGAGCCCCTGCATCAACTGGTGAAATTTTTTTGGGAGAAGGGACTGCGGTCCGTCGGACATTGCGTCTTCGGGATTATTGTGGACCTCGACCATGATTCCGTCCGCGCCGGCGGCCACGGCGGCCCGGGCGACGGGGGCCACATATTCCCATTTCCCGGTCCCGTGGGAGGGGTCGATGATGACCGGAAGGTGGGTTTCGTGTTTGAGCACCGGAATCGCGTTGATATCAATCGTATTGCGAGTCGCCGTCTCGAAGGTCCGAATCCCCCGTTCGCAGAGGAGAACCTTGAAGTTTCCCTTCGAAAGGAGATATTCGGCCGAAAGGAGAAGCTCCGAGATTGTGGCACTCAGCCCCCGCTTGAGGAGGACCGGCTTCTTCGACATCCCGGCCTCTTTAAGGAGATCGAAATTTTGCATATTGCGCGCGCCGATCTGAAGCATGTCGGCATAGCGCGAGACGAGCTCCACGTTGCGCGTGTCCATCACCTCCGTCACCACGAGGAGGCCGAACTGGTCGGCCGCCTCCCGGAGATATTTCAATCCCTCCTCCCCGAGTCCTTGAAAGGAGTAAGGCGAGGTCCTCGGCTTGAAGGCGCCGCCTCGAAGGAACGCGGCACCGGCCGCTTTCACTTCGCCTGCGATCTCGAAAAGCATTTTGCGATTTTCGACCGAACAGGGGCCGGCCATGGTCGCGAGTTTTTTCCCGCCGACCACGAAACCGTCTTTCATCTCAAACTCGGTCGGCTCCGGCTTAAATTCCCGGCTTGCCAGCTTGTAAGGCCGCTGGATCGGCATGACGTAGTCGACGCCGGGGAAGACCTCCAAGGGCTTCAGCCGGATTTTTTCCTCTTCGCCGATGACCCCGATGACGGTCCGCTCCACCCCCCGAGAGACCTGCGGCGTCAGGCCCAGCTCCTTCACCTTTTCACACACATGGTGAATTTCCTCAGGCGTGGCGCTCGGTCTCATCACAATAATCATCGAGAAAATCCTCCTCGCTGGCGCAATAAATTGCGCCCTACTTCCCCGTAATCGTCCTCAAGACACGGATGAAACGGTGATTTTCGCTCCAGCGGCCGACCGTCACGCGAACCCACGTGGGAAGGCCGTAGGCCTTCATCGAGCGGAGGATGACGCCGTGACGGAGAAAATCGTGAGAAACCCCCTCGCTATCGCGCCCCACGTCGACCAGAATAAAATTCGCCTCGCTTAAAAGAAATCGAAAGCCGAGCCGGTGGAGTTTCCGGTAGAGATACTTTCTCCCCCGCGAAACAAGGTGCCTCGTTCTCCAGAGGAACAGGCGGTCATCGAGCGCCGCCAGCGCCCCGGCCTGAGCGATTGAATTGACATTGAAGGGCTGCCGAATCTTTTCGAGATATTGAATCAGCCCGGGCGCCCCCATCCCATACCCAATCCGGACGCCGGCCAGGCCGAATGATTTCGAAAAGGTGCGGAGGACGATGAGGTTGGGTCTCTCCGTCTTCACGTGAAAGAGAAGATAAGGGAAATCCTTCGCCTCGACGAAATCGACGTAGGCCTCATCGAAGCAGACCACCACATCCTTCGGAACCTTCGTGATAAAATCCTCGGCCTCGTCACGCGTCACGTAAGTTCCCGTCGGATTATTGGGATTGGCGACGAAAATAAGCCGTGTCCGCTCCGTGATGCGCTCAAGGATTCCCCTCAGGTCATAACGGTAATTTTTCATCGGCACCGCGACAAATTCGGCGCCGCACGAGCGTGCAATCAAAGGGTAAACCAGAAACGTTGATTCCGAAGAAATCACCTGGTCTCCTTCCGAAAGAAATCCCCGGGCGAGGAATTCGATGATTTCGTTGGAGCCGTTTCCAATCAGGAGCTGCTTTTCTCCAATGCGGAGTTCCTCGGCGAGCCGCCGCTTCAAATCCGCACACGAGCCGTCCGGATAAAGATGGGCCTGGCGAAGCGCACGCCGCATAGCCCGCAGCGCCCGCCTCGACGGCCCGAGCGGGTTCTCATTCGAGGCCATCTTCACGACGTGAGTGAGCCCGAGCTCACGCTCCACCTCGTGAATCGGCTTTCCCGGCTCGTAGGGCCGGATGGATTCGACGTATTCCTTATAGATTCGCTTGTTCATGGTTTGCATGCTATTCAGCCGTAGTAGGGCACACTTAAGTGTGCCCTACGGCTCTGTTGCTCGGGGGTAGGAACCGAGGATCTTCAAGAAGCGGACCTTCCCTTCCAGTTCCTCCAGCATCTTTTTCACCTTGGCGTCCTGAACGTGCCCTTCAAAATCGATGAAGAAAAAGTAATCCCACGCCTTCTTTTTGGAGGGGCGCGACTCAATCTTGGTCATATTGATGCCGTGCCGCCGAATCGGCACGAGCATTTCATAGAGGGCCCCTACCTTATCCTTAATGGAAACGACAATCGACGTTTTATCCTTTCCGGTGGGGGGCGGGATGTCACGGCCAATCACAAGGAATCTCGTCACGTTGTGCGCCAGATCCTCAATCGCCTCGGCCACAATCGGAAGATT
>CAYJTI010000033.1:5045-10810 GCA_964373135.1 uncultured bacterium
GCGGGATCCAAGCGCGCTCGGCGACCCGGGCGAGCGCTGGGCGGCCTGCGTGGTGCTCGTTGTCTCCACCAGCTCCGCCCGCGGCAAATTTTTCTCGAGCCACATCCGGCATTGGCCAAAGACCTGCGGGTTGGAGTAGACGCGCCGAATCTCCTTTAAAGGAGAACTCGAGAGAAGATTGTGCGAGATCTCGAAGACGATCTCGGAGCAGATCTTCAAATCCGAATCGATGAAGCGGTCGAGCGAATGGCTCACCGCCCCTTCAATCGAATTCTCAACCGGCACGACGCCGTAATCGGCCCGCTTCTGGTCGACCTCCTGGAACACCTCCGAAATACTCACGGCCGGGAGGTATTTGACGCTCGCCCCAAATTTTGAAATCGACGCCAGGTGGGTAAAGGTCGCCTCTGGGCCGAGGTAGGCAATGGCCAGCGGCCGCTCCACCGCGAGCGCCGCCGACATGATTTCCCGGTAAATCGATTTCAGCGAATCCTTGGGAAGCGGGCCTTTCGCAATCTGCTCGATTTTTTGATAAATCTCGGTCTCCCGGTCCGGGGCATAGGTCCCCTGCCCCTCTTTCGATTTGAGTTTTCCAATCTCAAGGACGAGTTTCGTCCGCTCATTCAGAAACTGGATGATCTTCTCGTCCAACTGGTCGATCTTTTTCCGGAGTTCTTTGAGCGACATGTTAAGCCTCGCTGTCATCCTGAGGCCCGCCACTGATTGGATGGCGGGCCGAAGGATCTTTGTCCTGAGATTCTTCACCCCGCAAAAGTTCTGCGGGAGCCTCTGCGGGGCTCAGAATGACGGTCTCAGCATTACGTCCCGATGAGGGGTCCTGTGCCTCTCCAATCAATTCCTCTCTTCTTACCGCCCGCTCGACGAGGGATTTAATCTCGCCGATATTCGGAAGGCCCGCCAGGGATTTCAATCCGAAATGCTCCAAAAATTTCTCCGTGGTGCCATAAAGAAAGGGGCGGCCCGGGACCTCCTTCCGGCCCGTGATTTTGATGAAGCCTTTTTCGAGGAGTGTCGAAAGGACGGCGGCGACATCCACTCCCCGAAGCTCCTCAATCTCGGCGCGCGTCACGGGCTGCTTGTAAGCGAGAATCGCCAAGGTCTCCAAAGCGGAGCGGCTCGCCTGCCGAATCTTCCGTTGCAGCTCAAGCCGGGCGAGCCACGGCGAAAATTCTTTTTTCGTGACCATCTCGTAGCCGCCCGCGATCTCAATCAATTCAAAGCTCCGCCCGCCCTCTCCATATTCCTCCTGAAGCTCCGCCACAAAGCCCTCCACCTCCTTCGCGCTCACCCCTTGAAGAATCTTCCGAATCTCAGGAACCGTTAAGGGTTTTGCCGACGCAAACAAAAGCGCTTCAAGAATCCGCTTCGGAGAAATTTCGCGCGTCTCGATGGACTCGGCCGGCGCCATGACCCTTTCACCGGCCGGCAAATTCGAGGCAAGGTCCCGCTCGATCTGCTCCTCAAGCTCCTCCCGGAGCGCCTTGAGCTTCGCCTCTCTCTCCTTGTCGCTTGACTTGGCCTCAGGCAACGGCGGCCTCCCTTTTTTCAATCATGATTTCACCAAAAAGCTTATCCTGAGAAACCCGGGCCAGCTTGAGCCGGATGATTTCAAGCATCGCAAGAAACATCGCAATCAATTCATTCTTCGTACAGGGCTTTGGAAAGAGGCTCGAAAATGGGAATCGCTTCTCCTCCGCAAGCCGCCGTTTGATTTCCTCAATCTTTTCTTCGATTGAAATTTGCGGCCCGTAAATCTCATGGATGAGTTCTTTCGCACTCTTCGCCAGGACCTGATGAAACGCCTGCAGGAGGTCGTAGAGATCGGCCGAGAAGGTGTCGATCCCCGCCTCTTCCGGGTCCAGCTCTTTTAAATAGTAGTCCGAGATCTGGCGCGTGAAAAGTTTGCCGCGTTCCGTTTCGAGGACCCCGAGCTCCTGCGCCGCCTTCTTGAAGGCCTGATATTCGAGGAGCTTCTCGATGAGGACGGCTCTTGGGTCCGGCCCCTCATCTTCGGTCTCCTCCTCTTCGGGCGGAAGGAGCATCTTGGATTTAATGTAAAGGAGCGTTGCCGCCATCACGAGGAAGTCGCCCGCAATCTCGAGATTGAGCTCGCGCATCTGATTGAGATATTCGAGATATTGCCGGGTAATCTCGGCAATCTCGATATTGTAAATATCCATCTCGTTCCTCTGGATAAGATCCAGAAGCAAATCGAGCGGACCTTCATAAGCCGGCAACTTTACTTTAATAGGCTCAGTCATAGCATCCCCGCCGCTTTCTTGGCTTCCTTTAATGTCGCTTGCGCCACTTGCCTTGCTTTTTTCGAGCCCTCTTCGAGGATCCTCACCACTTCACTCCGTTTTCTCTCCCACTCTTTCCGCCGCTCGGTAACGGGATTCAGGAATTTCTTCAAGTGCCCCGCCATTTCCTGCTTGCATTCCACGCATCCCCGGAGCGCATTGCGGCATTCATGCGCCACCTTGTCGACTGCGGGGTTCTTCAATAAATTATGGTAGAAATAGACCGGGCAGACTTCCGGGTGCCCCTTGTCCTCCCGCCTTTTGCGGGCCGGGTCGGTTACCATCTGCAATACTTTTTTATCGACCGTTTCCGGGCCGTCCGAAAGCTCGATGGTGTTCGTGTAGCTTTTCGACATCTTCCGCCCATCGAGGCCCGGAAGCTTCGGCACCTGCGTCAGAATGGCCTTCGGCTCGGGAAAGACCGGCTTAAAAAGGTGATTGAACCGGCGGGCAATCTCACGGGTCAGTTCCAGATGCGGCAACTGGTCTTCTCCGACCGGCACCTTCTCGGCCTTATAAAGGAGGATGTCGGCGGCTTGGAGCACAGGATAACCCAAAAAGCCGTAGGTGTGAAGGTCCCGGCCTTCCATCTCCCGAAGCTGCTCTTTATAGGTAGGGTTCCGCTCGAGCCACCCCAGCGGGGCGATCATTCCCAAAAGGAGCGCCATCTCGGCGTGCTCCGGGACGTCCGACTGGACAAAGATCGTGCACTTTTTCGGATCGAGTCCGCTGGCGAGGTAATCGATGGCGACTTCAATGACATTTTCCCGAATCTTAGCCTTGGTCTCGTATTCCGTCGTAAGAGCGTGCCAGTCGGCAATCATAAAATAGGCCTCTTCCCCTTCGAGCTTCTTGAAATTCTCAAGCGCCCCGAAAAGGTTCCCGAGATGGAGCTTCCCCGTCGGCCTTGTGCCGCTCAGCACCCTAGCCACGCACTTTCTCCCACAAACCAAAACTCTTCAAGCCGGCCAGAAACAGAGGCTTAAAGTCATTCGCTTGTTCCGGTTTTCGCTGATATCCTCTGGCGTAACACTGCTCCAAAATTTTCTCTGAACGTTCATCCCGTATCTTCTTCCATGGGACATAATAGTTCTCGATTCCCCTTTGGCGGGCACGTTTTCCTTCTTTGATCGCCTGCATCAAGCCCAGCTTCTTCCTCTTTGTAACTTTTTTCATCGAATCTACCGGTAAGCTTTTTTGCGGTGCCTTATTCGCATAACTAAAATCCCGTCAGGGGTTTTTGCGTAAACGACTCGATAATCGCCCACGCGGTATTTGAACAAGCCTTCAAACTCGCCTGCGAGACGCTCTCCTGCGTTGGGATTCGACCTCAACACAAACTCCAATTTTGTGAGGACTGGGCGTGCAATCGATTTGTCGAGTCTCTTCAGGTCACTTTCGACAGAAGTCTTGTATTCAATCTTATAGGCCAAGGCGCTTCTTCAGTTCCGCACTGGAAATGACCGCGTCATCCTTGTCTCGAAGGCGGTCGAGGGCAATTTGATAATCGGCGTATTCCGCAAGATAGTTCTCAATGGCTTTCTTGACCACGTAGGTCTTGGGCCGATCCATATCCTGCGACAAGTGGTCTAAGGCCTTCACCAGATTATCTGGCAAACGAACGGAGAGAGCGTGACTCATTTAAATTTCCTCCTTTGTAATACAAGTGTAACTTGTATTACAACGTATCGCAAGCAGTATTCTTAGGAGACACAACGCCCAAGAAAGATTCTGCCCACGCGTCGGCATAATTGAGAAACACCACGAAACATTTTTACGCAGCCGATTCGAGGGCGAGTTCAAACTGGGCGCTGAACTGGGTAAGAAGGGCCTGAACGGCGGGCAGGCTCAGGAGTTCGTTAAATTCGGCGGGCGGATGCAAAGGTTGATTTCCAAATCCGACGAACTGAATCTGAACTTCCGGAATTCCCTTCCTTAATAAAGCAAATTCGGCCTGCTTCCGGCTGTCATAAGCAAGGAGACGGGAAGGGCCTAACTTGAGCGCCCTGTTCAGTTCCTCAATGGTTTTGCGATAGACGCTCCTCTCCTCGGAATGGCCTTCTGTCACAACGGCCACTTGAAAGGAATCGCCGTATTGCTTCTTCAATAATGCAAAGAGCGGCCCCCACTTTTCAAACGCCGCCGCCTTCACAATCATTGCCCGCTTCGAATCCGCTAGCGAAGGAATTCCAATTCCAAGCAAAGGGGATTGTCCCCTTTGCTGGGCTAATGCCACTAGCATCGCCCCCGCCGCCTCCCCCACCACCGCTTCGGGAGTCTCGAAGAGATATGGAAACTTTAAAAGATCTTCAATCAGATAAATTCTTCCGAGCCACTCCGCCACCCGGCCTTTCGTCTGAAACCTCACTTCCGACCTCCTGGACGACTCTCTTATGGACTGAAGCTGGATTTCCATTGCATGGTCTCCTTCCCATATTGCCAGGACAGCTTTCTTTAATCGGTCAAAGGAAACGGGTGTTCCAAGTTTTTCCCTCAGTTCCCTTAACCCAATTTCGATCGTGTCTATCCTTTGACTAAGCTCCTTTTTTGCTTTTTCAGCGCCCATGTCTCCATCCTGCATTCTGGTTGACACCCCCCCGAGCAGGGGCGCTGCCTTGATGTCCATAAGGTAACCGGCGACCCACTCAGAAAAATCACTTGGTAGCTCACGACTGATCACTCCCATCCTCCGAATCTGTTCTCTGCCCTTCTTGATTTCCTCTACAATGCCCTCGAGTTCGGTTGCCGTGGGTGCGGCCGTCTTCAATCGCTCTTTCAATTCTTTTATCCGAAGCTCTATGAGCCTGATCAATATTTCCGCTGCCTCGGCCAAAGCGTTTTGCTCTTTCCCTTCACTCCGCACCTCGGCTCTCGTAAAGGCACCTTCGGTGCCCACGAGGCCATCGGTTAGCCCCGTGGGAGCCAAAAGCGACTTTACGGGGCGCACCTCGGCGCGGGAGGTAATTATTATTTGAGGAATATATCGTTTACTTTTTTTTAAATTTTCGGTATTCTGTTGATTCCCTTTTTGGGTTAAACGGCCCGCTTGAAGCCGCGGAGGGTGATACCGCATCGGTATGCGGGCCTGGTCGACAACTAGGACTCCCCTTCGGGGGAGAGGGGTTCGACTCCCACGCCCTCCGCGCATTGACCTATTTGGAAGTTTGTGATATCCTTTTTTCGGTGTCGACCAGGCAACTACCGATGAGGTATCGCTTGCCAAACCGCCGGATCGAGTGATCGGTTCGGCGGTTTTTGTTTTATCTATCTTCCGCACCTCGGCGCGGGGACGATTATGGACTGAAGCTGGATTTCTATTTAATGCATTCTTATTATGATTATTATTGACTCCTCGACGGCGTTTTGCTAAGCGGCCTGCCATGTTTGAGCTATCTGATGAAAGAAAGAAAATGCTCCGGTCATTTCTCCTTAATACCGGTTCGC
>CAYJTI010000034.1:0-2805 GCA_964373135.1 uncultured bacterium
TGATGCGCCGAATCGAAAGTCACCTGGATTTCGATCTCGACTTGGCCAAGACGGAATCTGAAGAAAATCCTGTTTACTACCTCCAGTACGCTCACGCCCGCATCTCAAGTATCCTCAAGTTCGCCAAGCGGAAAATTAACGCCAAGGCGGACCTGAGTCTCTTGGCGGCGCCTGAAGAGAAGGAGCTTGTCAAGAAACTCGAGGGTTACCCTGCGGTGCTCATCCAGGCGGCTGACTCACTCGAGCCCTATCGAGTGACTGAATATTTGCGTGAGCTGGCGGCTCAATTCCACAAATTCTATACCGTCTGCCGGGTCGTGACGGAGGACGAGCCTTTGACAGACGCCCGCCTCCTCTTGGTCAACGGCGTCCGCATTGTGCTCCGGAACGGTCTTGCAGCGCTCGGGATTTCTCACCCCGAAACGATGTGAGAGGGAAGCAGCCGGTTCTTTTCTTGGTGGGCCCTACCGCAAGCGGGAAGAGCGAGCTTGCCCTTCAGGTGGCAAAACGCCTCGGCGCAGAAATCGTCTCGCTTGACTCCATGCAGGTTTATCGAGGGATGGATATCGGCACGGCCAAACCAACTCCAGCCGAACGGCGGAAGGTACGCCATCATCTCATCGATCTCATTTCCCCAAGGTCGGAATTTAGTGTCCACGAGTATCGCAGGCGGGCTCTCGAAGCCATCACAAAGATCCAGGGGAGGGGAAAGATTCCGCTTGTGGTGGGAGGAAGCGGGCTTTATCTCCACGCCCTCTGGAAAGGGCTTTCAAATTACCCCGGTCGGGACCGGACGTTCCGTCGTCGACTTGAGCAAGAGGCCGATCTGAAAGGCGTGGCAGGGCTCTATCGACGACTGCGAAAGATCGACTCGGAACGAGCTGAAAAGATTCATTCCCATGACCGGCGGCGAATCATCCGGGCTCTAGAGATCGCAGCCGTCTTGGGGACAGGGCCTCGAGTGGGGCATCGGTCTCAAGAATCACTCGAAGATCTCGGATTTTCGGTGCAGGTCATCGGAATTCAACGGGAACGGGCGGATCTCTATGGGCGAATCAACCAGCGGGTCAAAGCAATGTTTCGCAAGGGGTTCCTGAAGGAGGTTGGGCGCCTCCAAAAAAAAGGTCTTTCAAAAACGGCGCGGCAGGCCCTCGGCTACAAAGAAGCTCTCACTGCCTGGCACCAAGGGTCCAGGCTGAGGCACGGCCGAGCGACTCCCGAATTAGTCCCGTTAATCCAGACGAGGACAAGGCAATTTGCAAAGCGGCAGCTCACGTGGTTTCGGCGCGAAAAGGGAATTGAATGGGTCGACTGGGCACCTGGGGAATCGGCGCGAGCGGTTTGTGATAAAATTATGATGCAATTAAGTGCACCAAAATGGCCAAATTTCTTGTCTGCTAGATGACATCAGCTTTCGTGACAAAGTTTCAACTGCTCTAAGAAATGCCTAGAGATCGAGCGTTTCTGGTGATTGTCGAACCCCCCGGCGCCCGACGGGGATTCCTCAGAGAAAGTTACGAAGAGATAAAGGAGTTGACCCTCTCCGCCGGGGGCGAGGTGGCCGGTGCGATCGAAGCCCACATCGATCGCCCGAGCCCGAGCCATTACATCCGGGAGGGGAAGCTCGCTCAAATCCGGGAGAAGGTCGAAGCGGAGAGAATCAACCTTCTCATCTTTAATGTCAACCTGACACCGGTTCAGGCGCGAAACATTGAAGAGAGAGTGGGTGTGCGGGCGGTGGACCGGACCGGATTAATCCTTGATATCTTTGCCCGCCGGGCTGAGTCTCGGGAGGGGAAACTCCAGGTCGAAATGGCACAGCTGGGCTATCTTTTGCCCCGCTTGGTCGGTCGAGGTGTCGTCCTTTCACGGTTGGGCGGCGGCATCGGAACGCGAGGCCCCGGTGAGCAGAAACTGGAAGTGGATCGGCGCCGGATTCGCGAACGGATGTCACGTCTGAAACGGGATCTGGAGAAGCTTGTGAAGCACCGAGCCCGCGTTCGAGAAGGGAGAAAGCGAAAGGAGTTTTTTTCGGTGGCCCTCATGGGGCACACCAATGCCGGCAAAACGACCCTGTTGAATGCGCTGACCGGCGCCAACGCTTTCGTAGAAGATAAACTCTTCGCCACGCTCGACCCGACGACCCGTCTCTATAAGGGGGACGGCCGGCATGATATTCTCTTCACGGACACGGTCGGATTCTTAAAAGACCTTCCCCACGGTCTGATTGAGGCGTTCAAGGCGACCTTTGAAGAGGTGAGCGAAGCGGACGCCTTGATTCACGTGTTGGACGCCAGTCACCCGGCCCGAGAAGCTCAGAAGGAGGCGGTCGAACAGGTCCTCAGAGAGATCGGAGGCGAAGGGAAGCCGACGATTCTGGCCTGGAACAAGATCGACCTGATTTCGTCCGAAGAGGCGAGGCATCTAGGGGAACGATACCCCGAAAGCATTATGATTTCTGCCAAAGAGCGGTATGGCTTGCAAGGGCTTTTGAATAAGCTAGAATCTCTCCGAAGTTTCAAAGAGGGGGAATAACGAATGCCGGCGCAAAGCGCTGAAGAGCTCGCGAAAAAAAGGTGTCGGCCGTGCGAAGGGGGAATCCCGCCGCTTGACCGAACTCAGGCAGAAAGCTACCTGGCGGCTCTACCGGGCTGGACGCTTTCCGACGGCGGGAAGTTTATCCGGAAAGAGTATAAGTTTAAAAATTTCAAGGAAGTGATTGCTTTCTTCAACCGAATTGCGGAGAAGGCCGAGGAGGAAAATCATCACCCCGACCTTCAAATCGGTTACAGCCGGGTTGGGGTC
>CAYJTI010000034.1:2815-6096 GCA_964373135.1 uncultured bacterium
GGTCGAACTCTCAACGCATTCGATTAAAGGGCTCTCGGAGAACGACTTCATCCTAGCGGCAAAATTTGATGTCTGCCGTTAACGATTTGGCGAGGGGGAGGGTCGAATGATAAAGCTTAGGAAGATGACGCTCGTGTTTGGTTTTGTTTTTATCTTCAGTGGAATCCCAGCCGGCTGGACGGCGGAAGGGGAGAGGGCTTACACGTGGGCGGATAAGCTCAAACGGGGTCTGATTAACGTGGTCACTTCTCCCGTGGAAGTGGCCCGTGAGATTTACACGACCACCGAGGAAAAGAATCTCGTGGTCGGCTGGACCCTCGGAATCGTGAAAGGGATGGCGGAAGGCTTTGTCAGATTCAGCGCCGGAGTGGTCGATGTCTTGACCTCGCCTTTCAATTTTCCCGAAAGCCGCAAAGGCCCCTTGATTGACCCCGAATATGTCTGGGAGAAGCCGGGCCCCCGTTACCTTTAACTTTACTCTCCGAGGACCTTCACGAGGACCCGTTTCCGTCTTCGGCCATCGAATTCCGCGTAAAAGATCTGCTCCCAGGGACCAAAGTCGAGCTTCCCCTCGGTGATGGCGACCGTCACCTCACGGCCGAAAATTTGCCGCTTGAGGTGGGCATCGCCGTTCTCTTCGCCCGTCTGATGATGAAGATACCCTTGGGGGTCGTAAGGCGCCACCTTCTCGAGGAAGCGGTCAAAGTCCTGAATCAGCCCCGGCTCGTCATCATTGATGTAAACACTCGCCGTGATATGCATCGCGTTGACCAAGACCAGGCCTTCCTTGACCCCGCTTTTTTTGACAATCCCTTCAACCTCAGACGTGATATTGAGGTATTCCCGCCGCTTCTTCGTTTCAAACCAAAGGTATTCTCGATGAGACTTCATTGAGCCCTCCACCGTTGGCGTCCTCCTGACAGTTGCATCGTCTTATGATATTATTCGCCCCGTGAAAGCGCCAGGCCCCATTGTTCTCCTCACGGATTTTGGGACCAGAGACGCTTATGCGGCGTCCATGAAGGGAGTCATTCTTTCCATCACCCCTCACGCCACCCTTATCGATTTGACTCACGAGATTGAGCCCCAGAACGTCCTGCAAGCGGCCTTTCTCTTGGAAGCAAGTTATCCCTATTTCCCGGAGGGGTCCGTCTTCGTCAATGTGGTCGATCCAGGCGTTGGAAGCAAACGGCGGATTCTCGCGCTAAAGACCAGCCGGGGGATTTTTCTAGCACCAGACAACGGTCTCCTGGCCCGGATTCTTGACAGAGAAAGACATTTGGAGCTGCGTTCTGTGACCAATTCGGAATTCTTTCTGAAGAAGGTGAGCCGGACGTTTCACGGCCGGGACTGTTTCGCCCCCACGGCCGCTCGTCTTGCGAAAAACCCTGGAAAATTTCGTGAGGTCGGGCCGCTCGTGAGGGATTACGTCCGGCTTGATTTCCCTCCTCCAAAAGTGCGGGGTGGAAAAATTGCGGGAGAAATTATCTTTATGGATCATTTTGGGAATGCATTCACGAATCTTTCCCGGGAGTTTTTGCGAAATGAGGGAGTCACGTCCCGGTTTCGTGTACGTGTCGGCAAGAAAGAGGTCGGGCCGATTCGAGGTTCCTATCATGAGGTGGAAAAAGGTCAGGCGCTGGCGCTCTTTAATGCCTCGGATATTTTAGAGATTGCCGTAAATCAAGGCTCAGCCCGTGAGAAGCTTGGCCTCCGACAGGGGATAACGGTTGAAATCAGGAAAAGCTAAGAAGGCTTTTAGGGTTCTCTCCCGCAAGGTGATTTTTCGAGGAAACGTCGTCGGGTTCGATGTCCTGCAGATTCGGACTCCGAGCGGTCGCCAAGTCGAGCGTTCTCTGATTCGAAGCCGGGGTGTCGCCGTGATGGTCCCTGTCCTTCCGGACGGACGACTCATTCTGATTCGACAGCTCCGCGTTGCCACGGGCCGTCGAATCTGGGAATTCCCGGCGGGGACCCTCGAAAAAGGGGAATCGATTTTCCGTTGTGCCGCTCGGGAGCTTGAGGAAGAAACCAGCTGGAAGGCAGGCCGCCTCCGCAAGGTACTCGAGTTCTACCCCACGCCTGGAATTTCTGACGAGAAGATGAACCTCTTCATCGCCGACAAACTTCGCAAGGGAGCCTATCGTCCGGACGAGGATGAAGAGTTGGAAGTCAGGGACTTTTCCAAAACTCAGGTTGCCGGAATGATTCGCCAAGGAGAAATTGTAGACGGGAAAACGATCTTAGGGTTCCTGTTTTCCTTCTACTTCATCTGAATTTGGTCTCGCCTTGCCACTCACAAGATCTAATGATCTTAACTTATTTCATGGCTGAGAGTTAGGAGTTGACAGCCACCCCATCGTAGGGTTATGTTATTTCCAGCTTTGGCTTTATCCTTTAATATTTTCCCGCCGGACTTATCTGCCGATATCAGAGTAAAAAGAGACTCGAGCTGGAGAGTAGATTATGGGAAACATTCTATTGGTTGACGACGAGGAGTTGGTATTAAAGTCGATCGAAAAACTTTTGCGGAAGGCCGGCCACGAGGTGGTCGCAGTCAAAACCGGCCGTGAGGCCATCGAGAAGGTAGAAGAAGGGCATTTCGACCTGATTGTGACGGATATTCGAATGCCCAATCTTAATGGAATTGAAATGATTCGTGAGATCCGCAAGGCGCTCAAAGCCAAGGGAAGGAAGCCCGTCCCTGAAGTCTGCATTACGGGTTATGCCGACAATGAATTGAATCAAAGGGCCGCAGCTCTGGGCGTGGTCGACTATCTTTATAAGCCTTTTGATTTGGGGGAGTTTCTCAACTGTGTGAACAGGAATCTTAGGACCTGACGTGGAATCCTCGGCCGGCACCGTTTCCCGAGACGAATTTCCGGATATCAAGCGGTTCGTTAAAAACGCTATCGTTTTTTCCGGCCTGTCGGTTTTCGTATTTGCGGTATTTTCAGTAAGTTGGTATATCACGCAGGGGATTGCGGCGAACGACCTTGGCTCCAAGGCAAGGGTTGCTTTGGTCGTCGGTATCTTTTTCACGGTTCTCGGATACGAAGCCGTTCGAGGCGCTTTGGCCGGCATGACCGACAGGTGCCTGTTCGTGAGGAAATACGACTATCAAAGGCTCTTAAAGGAGGCTTCAAGGGGGCTGTCTCAGATTGAAAGCCTCCGCCACCTCCTTGGCTTGATTACCCACTTCATCACGATGCGCGCCCATGTGAAAAACGTGGCGGTTCTCATGGCCGAGCCGCCGGGGGGTGATTTCCATCTTGGATTTC
>CAYJTI010000034.1:6106-10726 GCA_964373135.1 uncultured bacterium
CCGGGAGAACAGAACGGAGCCCGGGTCCTGTCGCGTCTTAATGCGTTAATCCAGTATCTGAATCGCGAAAAAGCACCTCTCGATATCAATCGAGTCAAGATTATGTTGGATAGCGATCCTGACCTGGCTAAACAGAGGTCGATGCTCACTGGCTACGATTTTGTGGAGATCAGGAGGGAGATGGAGGAGTTGCGAGCCGTCTGCTGCATTCCAAGTTTCTTGGGACAGGAGCTTCGCACTGTTCTTATCCTGGGGGAGAAAAAGTCGGGAGACCGTTACTCGAACCAAGACCTGGATATTCTATTTACGTTGGCGCAGGAGGCGGCCGTAGCAATCGAAAACGCGCGACTGTACGATGAGGCGATCAATCGGTCCAGGGAGCTTCAAAAAATAAATGAAGAGCTGAATACGGCCAAAGGTCGCCTCGTGAAGGCGCTGGATGCGACTGAAAAGGCGAATCGGGAACTGCTCAACACTCAAGCTCAGTTGATTCATGAGCAGAAGATGGCGACCCTCGGCCGGCTGGCCGCCTCGGTGGGCCACGAAGTCAACAATCCCCTCACCATCCTCTCCATGAATGTCAGCCGGGCCATCTTGAAATACCGCAAGGACCCTGACTTGAAGGTGGCGGAGGTTCTGGACCTCTTCCAGAAAATGGAGCAAAACATCGGGAGAATCAAAGCGGTCGTGAATACCTTGACCGGCCTTCTCAAAAAGTCGGAGAAGGGAAAATTCGAGCCCCTTTCTCTCAAACTGATTCTTGAAGAAACCCTCCCCCTGGTTGAGTTTCAGACGTATCTGGACAATCTGACTGGCACGGAGGTCGAGTTTGACGTTCCTTCCAACATCCCGCTCATTCGAGGGGATCTCGAGAGACTTCAGGAAGTTTTCCTGAACCTCTTTATCAATGCGTACCAAGCGATGGCGGGGCGGAGGAGTCGCAAGATTGCAGTCTCAGCGCGCGTGGAAGACCCGGAGTCCAAAATGGTGGCCATCTATTTCACGGACAGCGGGTCCGGGATGACGGAGGAGGTCCAGAAGAAAATTTTTACTTATGGCTTCACGACTAAGAGCCCCGGGCGGGGGTCGGGGACGGGACTCTATATGTGCAAGTACATCATTGAGCTCCACGGGGGAGAGATCAAGGTCAAAAGTCGTCCGGGAGTCGGTACCACTTTTAGGTTGACGCTTCCGCTTTACGAGGAGCCGAGTCAGGTGAGTGTTCCCCGTAGCGGCGGACAGCCGGTGGCCTGACGAATGCCGAAGCGCGAGGTCCTGGTCGTCGAAGGGAACGATGCCTGGGTTCATTATCTCACCGAAGCCTTTGAGGACACGATTTCTAACCCCCGTTTTCTTCGAACAGCGGCTGAAGGACTGACCGCCATTCAGAAGGGCAGGCCCGATCTCGTTTTCGCGGCTTCAGAACTTCTCACCCGGCCGGTGGTCGCGGCCCTCCAGATGCATCGGAGTTCCAACGGAAATTTTCGGGCCTTTCGACTCGGGAGCCCCCTCGCCAAAATCTCTGGTTATCCTTTCGAGGACGGATTTGATGAGATTCCTCCTCTGACGGAATTCCACCGTCGGCTCGTGCAGCATTTGCCACTTCCAGACCCCATTCGGATATTGGTCGTTGACGATGAACCGGGAGTCAGGCAGATGTTTGTTGATTACTTTGATGGGAGGACGGGTCCGCGTTTTATGGTTGAGACGGCGGAAAACGGAGCAAGAGGGGAGGAACGAATAAGAAGGGAGCGGCCTGAGGTCTTGATTCTCGATATCAAGATGCCTGAGAAAGACGGCCGAGAGCTCTACCGGGACCTCAAAAAAGAAGGAATCCTTCCCCCCACCATTATCTTCTTTGACATTGTTTCCGCCGAGGAGGTGTTGGAAATTCAGCGCTGGGGCCGGCCCGCCTTTGTCGAAAAGGGGTCCGGCTCAAGTGCGATGCCGGAAATGGCCGCCCTGATTAAAAAGCTGGCCTATTTCGGCTAAGGCCAGTATTCCGTCGCCTCAGTTGCTACCTTCCTCTATTCCCGATAGATAGCTGGCAAGGGTTACTTCTTTGTGTCCTTGCTTTGGAACGCCCCGTCCGTCAGAATCAGCGCCGTTTTTCGAAGACAACAATGACCATAAAAACACCTGTTCGGAGCGAGTCTATCCTTCGGTCGGTCCGGGAGCGAAACGGATTGAGTCAGCGCCAACTTGCGGTGAAAACCGGGATCTCTCGGACCAGACTCCGCCGTCTTGAAACGAGCCGCTTTGATGAGATTACCGTCAGGGAGTTGAGAAAAGTCTCGGAGCTCCTTAGAGTTCCCATGAGTGATTTTTCGGACGAAAGCGGTACCCAGACAGCCGGCCCCGTCTTCGGAAAGGGGGGCGAGAACCCGGTCGAAATCAAAGGGGTCCAGAGGGGATGTAAGATTTATTCCCTCACGCCGCTTCGCAGAGACCTTTTCATTGGGAAGCTCTTCCTCCCGAGCCGTGAAGCCTTGAGCCGTGCCATGTTCCCGCAAACTTCTATCGTTTTTCTCCAGAGTCTCCTCGGCATTTTTTATTTCGAAACCTCGACGGTTGGGTATGAAGTTCGTGAAAGCAACCATCTCCTTTTTCGAGCGAATTCGGACTTTAAGGTCTGGAATCCGCTGAGCCGGGATTCCGTCGCGCTGCTGGTGACCGCCCCCTCGCTCGTTCTTTCGTCTTTTTGTTGAATTCCAAGTGAGAATTAAGTAAAGTGATTCAAAATTCGATGAACCGACCGCTCAACTTCTATACTCGTCTCGGGGGGGCCTTCTCTGGAAAGGGGTCAACCGAATCCGGTTTGGAGCGAATAGTCATCGGTGAAACGATTCGCTGGTTGCGCGAAAAACAAGGCCTGACCGGCGCTGAACTTTGCCGCCGGAGCGGAGGGCTGGATCCCCGCACCCTCACCGCCATCGAAAAGGGGCGAATCCGCAATCCCTCCCTGGACAAGCTGCAGAAAATCGCACGGGGGCTTGGGTGCCTGGTCAAGGATTTATTCGGCCTGATGGAAATGAGGGTGGAGCGGAATTACCGCCGCGGGACTCAAAAGGGGGCCTTTCAGATGGAGGTGCCGGAGCTGGGGATGAGGGTTATCTCGGCAACGCCCCCGATCGGAGATTTCTTCTGCGGCAAGTTAACCCTGTCGCCCCAAAGGAAGATTGATGGAAAACTTTTGATACGTCATGCCCCCGTTTTTCTTGAGGTGGTTCTGGGGCGATTAGAAATTCAGATTGAAGCTGAGCTTGTGAATCTGAAGGAAGGGGAGAACCTCTTTTTCAACGGCGGATTTCGTCATTCCATCCGAAATCCGCTGAACCGAGAATCGACGGCTTGGCTCGTGATGGCACCGTCTCTTTTCCGTCCCTGAACGCGTTGGCGAATCGCAGATAAAGTCCCCGGTGAGACCGCCGATAACCTAGCTGAGAAGAACATAACAACTTGTGGAGACTGGGGGTTTGGTGCAAAATAGCCGGGTCATGGGACGGCAGCTGAAAAAGGGCGGCCAAAGAGAAGTCTTTTTTTGGCTCGTTTTATTCAGTCTCATCGCGTCATCAACCTCTGCCCAACAAGTCACCCCTTCGACTTCGGGTTCCCCTCATGAAGAGAAGCGCCAACCCAAAATTATTGCCGAGACGAAAGGAAGTTTCATCCCGGTCCGAGAAGAAGTAAAAATCCTCCGTGCCGAGCGAAGCAAAAAGATGCCCTATTTGAGCAAGGAGTATATCCGGGAATCGATTGACACGGGGTCGATTGAGGCGACACAGGCCTTCGTGGGTGAGAAGGCCAAGGGACTAAACGAAGTGGTGGGCCGGGCGATTGAAGTCTACACGCCGGCGAAGGCGGCGAAAGAGCGAATTTCGTTGGCAAAGCGGCGGATCATTAAAGCGGCTCGGGAACTCTTCCCGGGGGCGTCTTTCAACTTTGACCTTCGAAAGGGACAACTCTCGGCGGACTCGTTTAGCGGACATGACTACCATTTTACTTTCCGAATGCCGGTATTTCGAGGAGGAATCCTATGGAACACGTTACGCCGCGAAAGGGCGGAATTTCAAGCGGCGAAAAAAGAATATGATGCCGTCTTGAACCAAGTGGTGGACGAAGTCTCGAATGCCTATTTCGAATACAATCGGGCCCAAGAAACTTACGAGGACAAGAAGGGACTGGTCGAGAGGGCCCAAAGGCAGGAGGAGATTTCGAAAAAGAAATTTGAGCGAGCGCTCATTTCCGAAATTGAGGCCCTGAATGTGGAGTCGATGGCGGGTCAGATGGAGTATGACCGAGAGACGGCGGAGCAAGAGCTTGAGCTAGGCAAGCTGGAATTACAACGATACCTGGACCTCGACTTTGTTGAAGAAATCGACATCCAGCCAATCTATAACGTCGAAGAGTTGATTAAACATGCCATTGCAAGGTCGGAAGCAGGAAAGGGGAAGCCGGAGGCGAAACGGCCGTCTGGTCTTCAGAAAAACCTGGACGAGTTCATCGAACTGGCCTATGCGAACCGGCCCGAGCTCCAGGTAGAAGCCCAGCGGCTGCGGGCGGCTCAATTGGACGAGAAAATCTCTCGGGGTGCCTTCCTCCCCCGGGCGGACTTAACGC
>CAYJTI010000035.1:0-10665 GCA_964373135.1 uncultured bacterium
CTCGTCAATTGAGGGTGGAATTGCTTCTCCGTGCTGCTTCAAACTCTGAAGGTAATTCTGACGAAGCTCAGGATCGCGTGGAAATCCTTGGGCTTGGGGATGGGGAGGCCCGTTACCCTTCCGAACCGTCCCTCAAGTTTTGCCTCAAGTTCCCGGATGTCGTCCCGGGGCCCTACGGGAAACACTCTTCCCCCTGCGACGAGGACATACGGAAACTTACGGCCGTACTGGTGGATGATCTTCTCGAAGTGGTCTCGGATCCACTTGTCGTTATCAAATTTTCTTTTTCTTCCTTTTGTGGGCACGGGGCGGCTCCTTCAGCGCCCAAAGAATACCTCATTTTCCAAGGTGTTTCAAGCACCGCCCTCCCGCTCCGAAGCGCGGGCGGGACTGTTTCCTATAGAGATTGCTACGGCCAAGGTAGAAGGCTGGCCCCTTCGAGTGACGGTAACACGCACCTACGAAGGGCCGGATACGAAGAGGGCGAGTGTGACCGTGATGAAAGACATTTCCGCTTATCGGGTGCCGCCTCCGGATCTCGGAGATTTCTATCCCGTGCAGATGAATATCTTCCGCACCGGAACGGAACGGGCCGGGGAGATTGCGCAGAATATCGCTCAGAGCGTCGCTGAAAGGCTGGGGCCGAAAGATCCTTTAGTCCGAAAGTTGGTTGTTGAGGCGATCCGATCGCTCGATCTCTTGACAGGGTTATCGGAGAGGGCAAAGGATATCCTTAACCGTGCCGAGACACGGCTGGAAGATTTTGAGGTGCTTTCAGATGAACAAGGGAAACTTGAGAACTTGGACCCAAATCATCAGGAGGAGATGAAGAGAGTCATTCGGCTTCTTCAGGAAAGGGATGGGGTGACTTCTCAGATCGTCTTTCAGGTCGTCGGACCAGAAGGGCGTTATCGGCTCTATCGGCCCCAGAGCCACTTTATTCCCATCGTCGATCCTGACACCGCTATCCTCGGCCTTCGCGTTGAAATGGCCGCTCATATCTCAGACGCTCTGAGTTCCAATGAGCGGAATTACAACCGGCCCATCTCAGAAGTGCTGAAGGACTGGTCCGTCAGTCTCATCGACGGTGGGAATGTTTCGGGCAAGCCCGAATACCGCGTCGTTCTTCGGACCTCCCGCGCCGAAACCCGGTCTCGGCCGTCGGAAGGAACAACAGAATTGAAAGGAAAAAAAGTTACGCGTTCCGAGTTTGAAGATACAAGTTTGACTCGCAAGAATTCACAACCAGCACCTCCAGAACAGCAGTTTCTGTCTTTGCTCCGTTCGGAGGCTCGCGGTAGTGCACTTCCTGAGAAAACGGTGGCGGCCCTCAAGAACGAGGCGAAGAACCTTGGTGAGACAGCGAAAAGTTTGTTGAGTGGTTTAATCGGCGGTTTGGTTCGTGTGGGGAAGCTTCAAAGTCCTGGGGGAGGACTAGACGTGGAGGAGACGTTTTGGCAGATTGAATTAGAGATGGCCAAAGGGATGATTGAACTCCATCGTATGGCTCTCCTTGACCCGCGCCTGCCTGTTTCAGATGAAGTTGTCAGGGGATACTTCATTCTTGACCACCTTGGTTGGCTTCGTGGTTTCGCTTACCAGTATCAGTCAAATCCGCTGCTACCCCCGGCCCTCTGGGACCAATTTCTGGATGTGGCACGGCAGATGGGAATGAGATTTGAAGAGGCCGGGCTGGAACGGCCCGAACAGCAGGAAATTGTAAAAATATTGCGGGAAGAAATCCCCCCTGAGATGCATTTTGAGACTAAGGAGTGGACCGACCCAGCACGCTTTCAAGAAATTTACCGCAGGGTCGAATCCCGAATTCAGGAGGCCGTTCGACCCCGCTCTGAGGTGCGGGGGGAAGGGGAGATAAGGACGCCGGAGGGCCCAAGCCAGAGAATCGAGTTAACAGTTTCGGCGGAAGGAACGTTTTTGGTTTTTGACTTTGGGAGGACGCGTTTTCGTTATCGGGGGGCCGAGGCCAGGCAGTTCAACCTAGCGGCGTTAAACGTTGAGGAATTCCAAGACGGCCGTTGGTCTCTAATCGACCGAAGGCAGTATCCGAATTACGCTCTCTTCATCGGGCTTTCCACAATGACGCTCCTAGGATATTCAAATTTTGGCAAGAGTCGCGTTCAAATCGACGTTCAGTATAACCCGGAAAAAGTAACCGTAGATGCCAAGGCCGTTAACTTGGATAACAACAAAGTTGACGATCTCCGCCAGGGAGAAATTTCACTCTCCAACGGGGCCGTTGGGGTTTTTCCCGATACCATCCCGGAAGGGATTCGCCAGTCTCAGGAGGGGGTGGTTAGGGGCCTCGGTTTGTTACCCCTTGTCTTCAATGCGAAAACGAGGGAAGAAAAAGAGAAATACTCAAAAATCTTTATGTCGAGAAATCAGCAAGAGATCATTGCCTTATTCAAACAGGCAGCCCCTCCCCGCGCCGAGGTGCGGGAGGACAACAGGGGAGTGCTGGAAGGTGGGGCAGAAGAATTAAGAGGAAGCTCTGATCCCTTCTCAGCGGGATCCGATTTCGGCGAAGAATCTCTCCGTGACCCACATCCGCATAAGGGTCTGATAACCGATACCTTTCCGCGCCGCAATCCGCTTAAGGGCAATGATCTCGGACTCTGGCATCCGCATCGAGACAAGCTTCTTGCGTGGTTTTGGAAACTCCAGCTTCGCGGGCTTCAATTCACCCAGGAACTCCGTCGTCTCGTGCGCATCCCAGAATTTGGCTTCGGCTTCCAAGGACTTAAATTTCGGGATTTTAGGCTTCTTAGTTTTTTTCATGTCCTACCTCCTTTCCTGACAAAGTCTCTTCTCACGCTCCGTCATATCTCTCGCCGTAATCGTCCGAATGACGCCCCGGCCCCGGTATCGGGCCACGACCAAGAGATAGCGGCCGTCATCGGTTTGGCTGTAGATCAAATACAATCCTTCCTTTCCTTTGAGGACGTAAGGCCGGTTGTAGCACGCCTCCTCCACTTCCTCGGGATTGACGCCGTGTTGCCCCAGATGAGCAACATTCCCAGCGCCCCATTCGAAATGAGTAATCTGCAATTACGGCCTCCTTTAAGAGGAAGTATAGATGTAGATACAAAAGATGTCAAACCTCCTTCCCGCGCCGAGGTCCTCCAAAAAGCGCAGCGGACCTCGGCCCGCCACAAAGCACGTCGGGCCGAGGTGCGGGGGGAGGAAAGAAAGGTTGGAGTGGAATGGTCGAAGGGGCAAGGAGTCGTAGCCAGCTTAGCGCCGAAAGGAATAAGAAGTGAATTAAGAAGAGTGGGAATTCAGCCGGTGAGGCCGGAGGTGGCGGCGGGAGAGGTGATTCGGATGATTCGGATGGAAGATGGGAATCTCCGTCGGGTGGCACTCACGTTTGGAGAGATGGTGCTCCGCGCCTATTCCCGGATGGCGGCCTCTCAAAATCTTTTTTGGGGCGAAACAACTTTGAATCCAGAAAAAGTTAAGGCGGCGCCAGAGAAAGTGGTCGACACACTCCTTCAGATCAAATCGCAGAATGTCTCTCTCGGCCTGGACATTCGTCCGGGGACGGACGAGCTCACCGTCCGGCAGCCGCTTCAAATGCTGGTGAAGATCCTTCGAGAAGAGCTCGGAGATCGGAAACTTGAATTGATCTACGATGCCCCCAGCCGGCTTATTGACGAAGCACGAAAAGGGCTGGATGCCTTCCCGAGGCCACACGATTTCACCCGTCCGATTAAGCTCCTCAATCCTCAGTCACAGGTAGCGGTGATTGTCGTGGGGGACAAGCTTGGCGTTTCAGTCGATGGAATGTTTCTCCCGGTCCAAGTGGATCTAGAGGGAGAGACCGATGTCCTTGTCAGAGATTTCGCCGAAGTTTTGAAAGTCGTCGTCGCCCTTCACTTGACCGATCTTCTGGCGGGAGAGAAGACAAAGCAATCAGGCGATGTTTTGAAGGCCAAACTTCTTGAGCGGTTTGTCGACTTAAGCCCGGCGTTTGGCCAGGTGATTCATTTCGACGGTCAGGGCTTCACGGTCCGGGCCTTGGCGGCCCGCCGGCTCCTGCTTGAAGCCGAAACCCTCCTGGCGGTCCGTCACTCCGCTTAAGAAGTCAGACTCTTTTAAAGATTCATTTAAATTAGTCATCATCGCCGCTTGACCATCGGTCCGGTTGTCAAGGCCCCAAGGATCGGATAAACTACTTTTGCCATGAAAATCGTTGCCGAGGAGCGTCTTTTCTGGTTTCTAAAAGAAGGGGCTACGCTTGATCTCGAGGTCCCTTCTGAGTTTGATCTCTACCTTCGCCAGGTTTTCACCCGAGGACGAACCGAAGATGTGAAGCGCCTTCTTAAGATTGTTGACCCTCTAAAGCTTGCACAGGGAGTTGAAAGAATCAAACGCTTTCTTCCGGCTGACGTCCGAAGTTTCTGGGAAGATTTCCTTGGCAATCCTTAATTCTGTTCAACGAAACATCCTTCAGGGTTTTGGAAAGATCCCAGACAGCGGCCGATTTTACCTCACCGGCGGAACGGCATTGGCCTATTTTTACCTGAAGCACCGACGGAGCCGGGATCTTGATTTCTTTACTTCCTTTGAAGAAATCATCCTTCCCTTTAGCCGTCGCCTTGAAGACACGTTTCGTGAAAACCGCATGACCGTGGAACGTCAAAGGGGAACCCACTCCTTTGTAGAGTTTTTTGTCAGGGGAGAAGAGGAAACCACCATCGTTCAATTGGCCCAGGATGCCCCTTTCCGGTTTGAGCCAACGAAGGAGTTTCAGGAATTTCCTGGGCTTCAAGTTGACTCTCTTGTCGATATTGCATCAAACAAGCTCCTTGCGCTCTTTGGGCGGGCCGCTCTTCGAGATTTTGTCGATCTGTACTTCCTCATCAAAGAAGGTGGTTTCAGCCAGAAGGATTTAATTGAGAAGGCGAAGAAAAAAGATCCTGGATTTGAGCTTTATTGGCTCGGCGTGGCGCTGGAACAGATCAAGACTTTTAAGCAGGATTCGCCTGAGATCGAGATGCTTTTGAAGCCAGTTCGTTTTCAGATACTTCTCGATTTTTTCAGTGGGTGGCGGAACGAGATCTCGGGAACCCTGAGGTCTTAGTACCGCGTTCAAAAAATTCGCGACCGGTCCAAAACAGGGTACGAATTTATTGAACAGGGTATTAGTTTTGGCAGGGCGGTTTTAAATCCGCAGTTCGTCTAAACGATCTTCAGGAGTTCCTTCGGGTCCTTCAGGATAAAATTCGGTTTGAGGTGCCTGAGCTCGGCGGCGGTGGTTTTTGGGTCGGAGCTTAGTTTTGAATAGACCGCCGAGGCGATTTTAATCCACTTCGCGGCCCTTTTGGCGGCAAGGACGTCATCGGGGAGATCGCCCACGTAGAGAAACTTCAAAAGTGACCTGTCCCCTTTTAAGGGGACGGTCCCCTTTTGGAAATGGCGGGCGGCCTGGAGGAGGGACCACGGCTCGGGCTTCCTCAAATTCTTTCCGGTTCTTTTCTCTTCGTGGTGAACTTCATCGATGGTAACGATTCGGTCGAAGAGCTCAAAAATGCCGAATCGTTTGAGCGCATATTCCGCCTCAAGGCGGTTCCGGCCGGTGACGATTCCGAACCGAATCCCTCGGGCGCGCAGCCTTTTGAGGAGGGATTTTGGAAAGATTAGTTTTTCCTTTCGAATAAGCCCTGCCTTTCCCCGGCTGCCGAGGTAGATTTTCTGAAAGATTTTCGCCACCTTTCGGTAAGAGGGCGTTTCCACTCGTTCATAGAGGGCCTTTAAATGTTTCAGAAGCCCCCTCACGCCCAGGGGACGTTCGGGGAATCGCTCCTTTAGTTCAGCGATGGAAAGTCGGGTCGGGCGGCGGGTGTCCGAACGGATTGGTTTTTCCTGAAGCGACGTCTGAAGAAAGGTGAGGATGCCGTAGCAACAGTCCCAGTCATCATTGAAGCCGCCGAGAAGCTTGAACTGGTCAATTTCCCTGAGAGAGACGATGCCGGGACGGTTGAGGCAGCGCTCGACCGTTTTCTGGATGGCCGTGAGGTAGGATTGGCGTGTATCCACGAGCACGTTATCGATATCGAAGAGGATAACGTCGAAGCGAGGGTGACGGCGCATGAAATGGGATTAGGCACTCGTGACGGCGCCTTGAGAGGCCGACTGGAAGAGGCGGGCGTATTTGGCAAAAATCCCGGTGGCATAACGGGGCGCCGGACGTTTCCACTGCCGGAGCCTGACATTCAGCTCTTTATCCGAAATCTCAAGCGTCAACCGGCGCTTTGGAAGGTCAATCGTGATTTGGTCGCCTTCGCGAATGGCGGCAATCGGCCCGCCCTCTTGGGCCTCGGGAGAGACATGTCCAATCATCGGCCCCCGAGTGGCTCCGGAAAATCGGCCGTCGGTCACCATCGCAACCTTCTCACCAAAGCCCTGTCCGGCAATGGCCGCTGTGACGGCGAGCATCTCGCGCATCCCGGGGCCTCCCCGAGGGCCTTCGTAACGGATGACCACCACGTCGCCAGCTTTGATTTTTTTGGCCTGAACCGCCTGGAAGGCTTTCTCTTCAGAATCAAAAACGCGGGCGGTCCCCTTGAAAACGAAGTCTTTCGTGCCGGTTAATTTCATCACCGCCCCATCGGGCGCGAGATTTCCCCGGAGGATGACAAGCGCCCCTTCCGGATGAATTGGATTTTTCACGGAGCGGACAATATCGCGGCCCGCTTCCAGATTCACGTCTATCGCCTTCAAATTTTCTTCGAGGGTTTTACCGGTGACGGTCAAGGCGTCGCCGTGGAGGAGCCCCGCTTCAAGAAGCGTTTTGAGGAGAAGGGGAACGCCGCCCCTTCGGTTAAGGTCCGCCATGACAAATCGTCCGCCCGGTTTCATGTTGCCGAGATGAGGGGTCCTCTGGCTGATTCGCTCGAAGTCGTCGAGGTCAAGGTCAACGCCCGCCTCTCGGGCGAGCGCCAAAAGATGAAGCACGGCATTCGTGGAGCCGCCGATGGCCACATCGGCCGCGATGGCATTCTCAAAGGCCTTCTTCGTCAGAATATCTTTGGGCCGGATTCCTTTTTCGAGGAGAAAGAGGACCTGCCCGCCGGCTTGAAGGGAGGTGGTGAGGCGCCGCTCATCTTCAGCTGGAATCGACGCCGTCCCCGGAAGCATCATTCCCAAGGTCTCAATGACGGTCGCCATCGTGTTGGCCGTGAACATTCCGGCGCAGCTTCCGGCGCCGGGGCAGGCCGAGCACTCGAGTGCGCGAAGCTCGGCCTCCGTCATTTTTCCCTGCGCGAATTTCCCGACCGCCTCGAAGACATCCTGGATATTCACATCCTGACCCTGAAATTGGCCCGCATAAATGGTCCCCCCGTAAATGAAGAGCGTGGGGATATTGAGGCGAATCGCGGCCATGAGCGAACCCGGGAGATTTTTGTCGCAGCCGGCCAGGGTGACGAGCCCATCGAATCGCGCGCCTAGCGACGCGCATTCAATGGAATCCGCAATGATTTCCCGGGAAATGAGCGACGCCTTCATCCCCTCCGTCCCCATGGAGATTCCGTCCGAAACGGTAATCGTCCCAAATTCGAACGGAACGCCCCCGGCTTGGCGGACTCCGGCCTTCACTTGGGCCGCGATTTTATCGAGGTGGACATTACAGGGAGTAATGTCGGAAGCGGTGTTGGCGATTCCGATGAAGGGTTTTTCAAGGTCTTCGTCCTTGAGGCCCATGGCCCGAAGCATGGCCCGTGCCGGCGCGCGCTCCGGCCCTTCCGTGATTTCCCGGGAGCGGAATTTCAGCTTCGTGGACATAAGGCCGAATATTTTAGCATAAATGGTAGAGATCGAAATTACTTACGAAGGAGACCTTCATTGCCGCCTGAGGCACGGCCCTTCGGGGGTTGAAATCCAAACTGACGCGCCCAAGGACAATCAAGGCAAGGGTGAGTTTTTTTCTCCGACCGATTTGGTGGCCGCTGCCCTCGGCTCCTGCATGATGACCCTCATGGGGATTGCGGCGAAAAATCGAGGGATTAATTTAGCCGGCTTGAAGTGCAGCGTCAAAAAGGAGATGGTGAACGTCCCTCACCGGCGGATTAAACGGCTTGAAACCGTCTTCAACTTTCCCCGTGCTCTTTCTGACAAAGAAAAACAAATCCTCGAGCAGGCCGCGCGGACCTGCCCCGTGCACAAAAGTCTCCACCCCGAGGTCGAAGCGCCGGTGAGTTTCAATTATCCGACGTAACTCGAAGTTGCAGCGCAGGCTTTAGCCTGCGATGCCCGGGAAGTCAGACGAGAAAAGCGGAGAGGGATTTCGAGATATCAGTGGTCGGACGGCCGGAGCCGTCTTCGGTGGGAAGCGTGGCCGGCGTGTATTGATTGAGAATTGGTTCGTTTCCTGCGATTCGGTCGTAATAAGTCGGAAGCTCAATCTGATAGAGAACCCCGAGGGGCACCTGCTCGCCCCGATAATGGGCCATTTCAAAGGCCTGTTTCTTCTTAGCCAGAATCTCATCCTCATTCGAAGGGTCCTTCACCAAACCGTCGTAGCCCTCTTTTTCGATATCAAAGCAGCGCGGCTATTGCTGGCCGTGGGTTTCCACCATCTGAGCGAACCATTCTTTATTGTGAAGATCGTTGTAGGTCGGGCAAGGTTGCAGCACATCGACAATCGCCATGCCCCGGTGGAGAATTGCCCGTTTAATCGTCTCCTTCAGATGAGCGGCGGAAAAGGAATAGCTTCGCGCGATAAAGGTGTATCCGGCACTCAAGGCCAAGGCAAGGGGATTGACGCCGTCGCTGACGTTGGGGAGAGGAAGCGACTTCGGCTTGTCACCCCGCTTCAGCGTGGGGGACGCTTGACCTTTCGTGAGGCCGTAGACCTCATTATTGAAAACCACGTAAGCGATATCGACATTCCGCCGGCCGGCGTGCATAAAATGTCCCGCCCCGATTCCGTAACCATCGCCGTCGCCCCCCACGGCCACGACTTCAATTTCCGGATTGGCCATTTTCGCCCCGAGGGCAAAAGGGAGAACCCGGCCGTGAAGCGTGTGAATCCCATAAGTTTTAATAAAGTGAGGGGCCTTCGAGGAGCAGCCGACGCCTGAGCAGATGGCCACCCGCCAGGGAGCCAGCCTAAGCTCCGCAAGCGCCATCTGGATGGAAGCCGTAATGCCGAAATCCCCGCAGCCCGGACACCAGTCGATATTGACGGCCGTCTTGAAATCTTTCGCCGTCAAGGGGACGTCCGATATATTCTTGGGGTTCAGATTCGTCGTTTCCATCTCAATCGCCATTGTGCCTCCGTCACATTCCCGCCGTTAAGACCACTTTTTCCGAACTCTTCTGAGCAATCTCGCGCATGGCCGTCATGACCTCGGTTTCCGAAATCGGCCTCCCGTTCCATTTCAAGACCTTGTGGTGCACCTGAATCCCGGTCTCCCGGCGAAGGAGGCTCGCAAACTGTCCGGAATAATTCATTTCAATGTCGATAATCTTTTTTGCATTCTTCAGGATTCGTGTCACGGCCTCGCCCGGGAAAGGCCAGAGGAGGTGCACCTGGAGGAAGTTGGCCTTAATGCCTTCTTGCTCGAGCCGAGGGAGGGCGTCCAAAATCGCACCTTTGGGAGAGCCCCAGCTCACAATCGTGAAATCCGCCCCGGCGCCGCCAAAAAATCGAATCTGCTCTTTTTCAGGAATTTCTCGGGCGGCCAGGGCGAGCTTTCTCATCCGCTTGTCGTGCATCGGAACGCGGTTCGCGGCGCTTTCATCGATATTGCCGAGTTCGTTGTGCTCATCTCCCGACATCCAGAAGATTCCGCCCTTCATCCCCGGAAAGGTCCTCGGTGAGACGCCCGACTCGGTATGGGCAAAACGCTTATACACCCCATCCGAGGCATAACGCTCCCGGTCCTGTGTCGTCGCGATTTTTCCCCGGTCGATTTTCAATCGGGATTCGTCAAAAGGGAGGATGCTTGCGGTGTTATTGCCGATGTTTTTATCGGTGAGGACAATGACCGGTGTCTGATACCGGTCGGCATAATTGAAGGCCTCAAAGGAATCGTAGAAATATTCTTCGTGGTCCGCAGGCGCAAACACAATTCGGGGAAATTCTCCATGCGCAAAATGAATGGCAAAGAAAAGGTCTCCCTGTTCGTGGCGGGTCGGAAGCCCCGTGGCCGGACCGCCCCGCTGGTAATTCACAATGACAATCGGAACCTCATTCATTCCCGCCCAGCCGATTCCCTCGGCCATGAGTGAAAATCCAGGCCCTGAGGTTGAGGTCGAGGCCCGGACCCCCATGATGGAGGCGCCGATGGCCTGTTCGACGGAGGCGATTTCATCTTCACACTGCATGACCATCATTCCGTGCTCGGGGAGGCCTTCGAGATAAACGGATTCGTCGCTTGCCGGGGTAATGGGATAATAGGTCTGGAAACGGCAGCCGGCCTTGAGCTTCCCAAGCGCCACCGCCGAGGTGCCGGTCATCACCAGTCGTTGGGGCACGCTGTGGACCGGTTCGAGCTTGTAGGGGAACTTGTCGATGGTTTCCTTTTTAATGAAAGAGTAGGCCTTCTTCGCCACCGCCATGTTCATCGGAACGAGCTTTGACTTCCGGCCGGTGAAGATTCCAACCAGCCCCTTCTCAAGGACCGAGATGTCGAATTC
>CAYJTI010000036.1:0-10444 GCA_964373135.1 uncultured bacterium
CGCCAGAATAAGGTGGACGTGCAGGGACTCCTCGGCAGCTTTTCTCCCTTTTAGCAGTCATCTCAGATGACAATCGGGGACAGGCACCTTTAAGGGGACACCCAAACCCTGTTCTCCAGTTGTTTGACTGTCCCCCTAAAGGTGCCTGTCCCCTTTACCGCTTAAGCGGCGGACTGGAGGCTGCGGTAGACTTCTCGGAAGAGATTAAGCTGTTGGCTGATGAGGGCGAGTGAAATCGAAAAACTGCCGTCCCTCTGGCTCACATTCACCCGCTGATAAATGTCCGGCAGGTTCTTTTCAAGGTAAGCCCGAATCGCGACGGCGAGCCCGGCCGAGTCCTTCAGCTGCCCCACCTTGGAGGCCAAATCAACGAGGAGGCGGTTTCTGAAGTAATAGGCCTCCGCCAGTTCCGCCCGAGAAAGTGAAGTCTCATTGAGATCGAACGCTTCTTCAATCGCCTTCGGAATGAGATCCTGAATCGACGCCACCTCCTTCGAAGGGGCCGCCACGGCGAGCGCCTGAACGCCCTGACGGAGCGTGAGGTCGACCGACTCCGCAAAGGAGCGGAAGAGATCGAATTTGAAGAGCTGTCCAATTCGAGACAGGGCTTCAGGCGTGAGACCGTTGGCCTTCCGGTTCAAGATGAGATCTTTCACGCGACGGGTATTCTCTGGGTCGCCCGCGAAGGTGATGACCTGCTTCGGCTTTCCCCGCCCATCGACCGTCGTCAGCCTTGCATAGAAGGGAAGAGCTAGGGAGAGAAGTTCAAGGGTTTGAGTGAAGGAGTCTCCCGAAGTGCTGAGGACAATTTCTCCGGCGCCCCCAAACTGAAGCGCCTCCTCAGCAAGGCCCGTTTTATTTTGAAGAGCCGCTCGAAACCCTCTGTCTCCAAAGAGAGCCGCCAAAAAGCCGGACCGCTCCTCGAGATCCTGGGACATATCCTGGGCCACAGCCTGAGGACGAATCACCCCCCTCACGGCGCTTGTCACGCCCGCCGCTTGGGCCATCATCTGGTCAACCCCTTCGACGCCAAAGCGGCGGAGGAGCTCGTTCAGGCGATGGAGGGTCAGAACATTCCAAAGAAGCTTCTGCGAAAGAAGCCTGGCCGGGAGAGGAATCGCCTGGCGAAGCTCCGCTCGGGCCGGCACGACCTGGAACACTTTGGCCAAGTGACTATTCGCATAAATTTGGTTGTAGTCCTTAAGACCGATTTTTTTCTCGACCCTTTTTTCCTTCTTTTCCCCGCGCGTATTCCGTTCTGGAGTCTGCCAAACTTCGACGATCGGAATTACCGGCTGGCCAGTTAAGGCCTGTTCATAGATCTGGTAATAAGGACGATTTTTTTCGTAGTGATCTTGTGGCAGGCTCGAAAGGTGAGCGTAGATCTCGTCTTGCGAATGCACCTTTCCGTCGGTAAAGCCAAAGGCCGAATAAAGATCCGGCATCTCCACCCTGAGGAGAATATCCGAAGAGCCCGCCTGGGCAAGAGGACGCTGACCGTTCTCCTCCGATGGTTCCAGGGCGGGAGTTTCGAAAAATAGAATTTGCATCCGGCGGGACTGATCCCCCCGGGGCGGAAAGGCTTCCAGGAAAACCTTATTCATCGCACTCATTCTTGCCGAAAGGTCGAACTCTTTTAACGAAAGCCCTTCTTCGCTTAGGATTGCTTGGAAGAGAGAATCGGCCTCGAGGGAACGGCGCAGAATTCCAAGCTTGATCATCTGGGTGTCCTGGGCATTTTTTTCTTTGACGTACAGCCTTAAAATTCGCCACTCCAGAGGACCAAACCCCAGTTTGAGTCTCAACCGGGCTGGAATTTCTCCCGGGATTTTTTCTCGCGCCGATGCGAATGGATACCGCTCTTCCTTTAGGGCTTCGTCTTCGATCCAACGGTGGTAGGGTACATTGCGGTTGGCAGGATACCCAGCGCCTCGCCGAAAGAGAGTAATGAGGTATCGATCCTTTTCATCCAGGACCGTTCCGAAATGAACTAAATCAGACCCGGGAGCTTCCGTTCTGTTCGAAGTCAAGGATTCAATCCGGCCGTTCAAGCGGGAAAGGGCCACAATGATTTGGGATATTTCGAGCGCATGCGCGGCCGTCCGGAGATGAAGACTTATATCGGCGAGCCGCACTCGTCCCCGTGGGTCGTGGTGGTCTTGCCAGGCCTTCCAAAAGGCCCAGGCGACAGGGAAATCCTCGGGAAGAACCACACCAAGCTCGGTGAGGTACGTTCGAACCTTCTCCTCGTCAAGGCCGACTTCTTTCACAAAGCGTTGGTAATATCCATCCGGATTTTCCGCAGCCCGGGCAAGCTCTTTACTGCTGAGAAACGGAGCAAGGTTTTCCTTCACCGTGTCACGATAGAAGAGCGCTTCTGCCTCGGCCGACAAGGCTTCGGCCGAAACCGCCGGTATTTCCGCTACCGGTACCGGCGCTGTCGGACCCGGGGCCGCCTCGGCTTCAGGAAGCTCGGCCTCTTCTACGGGCTCCTGGGGTTCGGGCTTCTTTTTCTCCTCTTCCTCAAGGACCTTGAGCGCGGCGAGGAATTCCTCTTCTTCAACCTCCTCTAGTAGTTCCTGCTGGCGCTCGCGGGCTTGAGCCACCACCTCAAGCATTGCCTTTTCGAATCCTGGCTCCACCTTATCAATCAGCCTAACTTCTTCCCCGGTGTCATGCCTCAGGAGAATCCTGAGGAGTTTTTTCTCCGCCTCCTCCCCCAGTGTCGTTTGCATTTGCACGAGGAGGTACGCAAAGTTAAAGATGGGTTTTTCGGCGCCTCCTCGACTGAGAAGGTTTTTATACACACCGAAGATTTGGATGACTCGGGGAGTGAAGGGCCTCAATGCGACCAAGAGAGGGGCGTAGGTTTTTTCAGCCTCAAGGAGATGGTCGTTAATCGTTTCAATGACTTTAGACAGCCCGCTCTCGTCGAGGCGGGTTCTGGCGTTCTGTTGGAGTTGGTCGTTGATGGCATCACGGGTCGGGGGTAACCCGTCTTCTTCGAATAGGTCAAAATAGACCGAGAGAATTTGGAAGGCAAGAGAATTCCTTCCCAAAATGTTGGTGATGACTTCTTCGGCTTCTCCACGGCTTGGTCGCACCAGGGTTAAACGGATTACCTCCCTTCCATAACCTTTGGCCTCGAGCGCTCCATTGAGAGTTTCGATGCGTCCGTGAACTTCGGCATAGCGTTCAAGTTCTTTTTCTTTGTAACGCTCTCTTGCTTTTTGGATGAGCTTCCCCAGGGAGACTTCCAGGGAAGTGCTTTTCAGCGAGTTGTAGGCCCACATCAAAGCGAACTCGAGCGGTCCGATTCCGAGGCCCTCAATCACCTGGTCGAGCATCCGGTCAAAGTCCTGGGTGTTCATTTGAGATAGTCTGTCGCCCTCCAGCCGCGCTGGCTCACCAAAGAGAAGACGAACCGTTTCCGCACTCGTTTCTCTAAAGACGGTGTCCCGGATAAAGTCCCGGCTGGCGTTCCAATCTTCCATGAGGAGGTGGGCACCGGCGAGGGCAAAGAGCGCCATGTCTTGGATCCGAGTGCGGAGCGCCGCAAGTTCTTCGTCTTTTCTTTTTCGCTCCGCTTCCTCACGGGCTTTCCATTCCTCTTCGGTCTCGGGCGGTGGAGCCGGTCTTACCACAACGAGCTTCCCTTCCGGCGTCAACTGTTCCCCGTGCCGCAGGAGGAACACTTGGAGCTGTTTGGCCTCCACGCCGAGCCAAAGGGCGAGGTTCTTAAGGGCGGGGGTTACCACGTCAGGCGGTGTTCCGGGCATGGTGAATTCTTCGATGTGTTTTTCCCTCAGTTTCTTGGGCATTAAGAATGAAAGCAGCTTGGGGTTAATGACATTTTCTTTGACGAGAGTTTGGAGATCGATGTAACGAAGCCCGAGCTTTCTTAAAGCCGTCACGATCTCCTGAGTCACCTGAGTAACCGGCCGGGAATCTCGGTTCTCCCTCACAAGTTGAGCGAGGCGTTGCTCGTCGATGACCGCGACGAGGAGCTCGTATTCCCTTTCGGTTAAAATCCCTTTTCCACTCCTTGCCGCAGAACGCCGGGCATCGTCGATTAACGCCTGGAACTGCTGGCGTCCCTCCTCCGGATCGGGGAAGACTTTCCGCCCCTCTCGATTGGCCCAGTTGACGATACCGGTCGCAGAACCAATCGTTTGTTCTACAAGCGAAGCTGCGTAGCCCAGAATCTGCCTCGAGAGCCGAGTGGCAAGCCTCTCGTCAAAACGGAGCCCCTCGAGATGCTGCATCACTTGTTCCTGAGGCATTTGAAGCCGCGCGGCGATCTTTTCGGACAGCTGTTTCCTTTGGGTTTGGGTTAGCTCGTTGATCTGGGCAAGTTTGGGGTCCGTTGCGATGACTCCAAGGATAAGGGCTTGCTCAGGCGAGATTTCAAGCGAGGTAACGAGATGTTGAATCGCGCGAAAAGCGGGCTCCTCGGAGTCAATTGAGCCCAACGCTTGTTCGAGTTTTCCTTGAATGAAGCCGTGAAGTTCAAGGCGCTCGGCCGTGCCAAACTCTTCTTGCGCCTTCTCAACTTCCTTGAGGAAACCTTCAAACGGCTCTTGGAGATATTTCACGATGTGTGTCTCCCGCTCTTGATTTAAACCCTCCGTCCATTTCTGGCTCTTTTGTTTCAGTTCCGTATCGCTCTCCTTTAGGTATTCGAGGCTCCGACGCAGGAAATCGAGAATCTGACCTTGGACTGCTGCATTGAGACGGTGGATGTGGTGGTAAGCCCGAAGGCGTTTAATGAAGGCTTCGACCACTCCCCCTGTCGTTGGGATGTCGACGATACGGTTCAGATTCCCGAGAAACTCGGCGAGACTTCGCTCCTGAGTGTCTCCCGTCGCCTGGTTCTTCGCCATTTCCACAACGATTCGTCGGGCAAAGGATTTATTGAAATAGGTGGCGTTTCGGGTAAAAAAGAGCCGTGCCCGATAGAGAAGGTCGATGAAATGACTCTCTTCGTCCCGGAGAAGGGCCTCAATGACTTCGTCGGAAATCGAAGGGTCTCGGTTGGAAGTGGAGGCGCGATGTAATTCCCGATAGACGTTTCGGGCGATTTTTACAATGTTTTGAGGTCCGATGATTTGGTTGTAGATCGAGATGATCCGTGGGACACCTGCCCCAAACTCCTCCTGAACCCTTGCCTCGTTGTAATCGAAGGCCGGGCTGACGAACACCTTAATCTGTGTGAAAAATTGGGTGAGGAATTCCCAGTCCGATTCCGGGAGAATCACATAATAGAGCGCCCACTCCCTCACCCCCTCGGTTTCGAGCCCAACTTGGAAGAATTTGAAGATCTGAGGAAGCGTCGCCCCGTCAACCGGCTCAGGCATTTTCGGGGGAGGCACGCTAACATGGATAACGACGCTTATTGCTGGAAGGATTTTGGAGCGAATGTGAGGAAAGTCCGATTTCCTTACAGCATGCCGAGTAAAAACAATTTCTACTTCTGATGATGGCTCAATTCGCACTGAAGTACCGGGCTTCCAGAGCTGAAGGGCTTGTTTTTTTGCCACCCCTTTATTAAAAAGTGCTACGGATGTTTTGACCGACGCCGCTGTCCGGCGAAGGACTTGAGCAAGTTCGCCTAGGGTGGGTCGATAGCTCTCGTCAACATCGGATGGAGAAAAAGGCTGGGGCCGTTGGAACAGAGAGTATCCCTTGTACATGACAACGGCCCAGTAGGCTTTGACCAGCGCTTCCAGGTCGGCTTTAAGTTTGCCCGCTTTTTGTTCCGACAGGGTTGTTTCGCTCTGAAATACGATCGTTCCAAGGTCATACCGGTCATACTGAATCGGGGGTGGAGCAGGAGGTGCGGGGGGAGCGGGTGCCGGCGCTTGGGGAGCCGGCGGGGCGGCGGGGACGGCGGGTGCGGCCGGGATTACGGGTTTTGGTGCTGCCGTTGGGACTTGAATTCCATAGACAAGATCAACCGGAAGTTTGCCAACGGCCCTTATTCCAGCAAAAATCGCCTGAATTACTTCGCGCACGCGATCCTGTGGAAGCCCCGAGGCTGCGGCAATCTCTGCAGCCCTCTGGTTGGCAAACTCTTCGATCTTATCTTCGGTGACAGGAGACTCTCGGTAAAGATTTCTTAAGGCCTGCAACACCTTGTCCAATTCTTCTTTGCGGAAGGCCGCTGCGATGCCGGGCCGATAAATCGTCTCGACAATCCCGGACGTGTCGGCTTCGACCTTCAATTCCTTCTCTACCGGCAAAGGAGGAACGAACGGCAGATCATGAATAATTTCAGCGGGTGAACCTCCAAGGGATTCAAAGGCGGCGGCGATTTTGCCTATGATGTCTTTTGCGTTGTCTAGCGAAACCCCGCCGAGCCTTTGGGCGAAGCGAGCTACAAATTCTTCACTTTTAACATCGACCCCTTCACGATAGGTATCTCGATAGGCTTGGACGATCATTTGAATTAGAAGGTCGTTTACATGATATGAGAGTAGTAGCCTAAAAGCATTGGCGATGCGGCCAGCGATGTTGACGGTAACTTCCTCAATCTCTTCGGGCGGTTTTAGCGACGGCCTGGCCGGAGTTACGGGCGCTGGAGGGGCTGCCGGTGCGGCCGGTGCGGTCGGAGGTGCTGCTGATGGAGCCGGAGGAGCCGGGGGAAGCGGCGGCGTCGGAGGCGCAGGCGGCGGAACGGGCGCTGCGGGCGGAGGAGTCGGCGGCAGCTCGGGCCTCACCCTTTCGAGGTATTTCAAAACGTCCATCGGGACACCAATCCGGGCCATGGCGCTTTCAAGCACAGGGATACTCGCCTGTCCCTTTGCCACGAATTGTTCCCGATATGTTCGAATCATTCTTTGAAACTCGTCTGCGGAAGGGACCTGCGTCAGCTGACTCTTGGCCAACCGTTCGGCCAAGGTCACGACGAGATTTTTAAAACTCTTTGGGTAGGTCGTGAAGGGTTTCCCCTCTTTTTGAGCCCCCCACGCTTTGGCCGCCACGGCGAGCCGGCCGGTGATGGCGTTGATGACATTGTAGCTTGAAAACCGGTCGGCCAATTGCACAGTCCTATCTTTCGACACCCCAGTCCAGTCGGCAAAAAGATCCATAGGGACCTCCCCCAGGATGGAATAAATTCCAAGGTAAGCGAGGGCCCACTCTTTGAATTGTCCCGCAAGGATCTGAGGGGCATCGGTTGGCTTGACTTTTGCATAGCTCTCTGCCAGTTCTTTGGCCAACTGGTCAAAATCAACCGGGCTCGGGAAGACAAGCCGATAAGGAATTTTCTCAGCAGGTACCGGTGCAGGAGGGGGTGCGGCCTCAACCGGCGGCGGGGCGGGCGGCAATGCAGGCGGAGCTGGAGGCGCCGTCGGAGCGGGTGGAACCGGCGGTGCCGCCGGCGCTTCGGCCGCCGGTGCCGACACGGTTGTCGTGGGCGCTAGCGTTTGGGAGGGAGGCAGAGGGGCTGTTCTTTCGAGGGCGGCTAGCGTCCAGCCAACCCCCTTGAGGGACGGTTCCAGTATTTGGTTAATCACGGCGTAGGCCCGTGATAGCTTCACACCCATCCGTTCAGCCAATACTCGGTAACCGACCTTGCCAACCTCCGAGTAAATCTTCCGATAGGCTTCAATCCATTTTTTGAATTCGTCTTTTGAGAAAGCTTTCGCCCCGCGCTTTTTATTTTTGTCATACCATTGATACAAATCTTCAGAGAGCTTTTCGAGATCGAAGACTTTACCGGGTGCCGGAGGAGCAATGGCAGGAGCTGGGACTGGCGGGGGTGGCAGAACAGGCGGTGCGGGAAGGGAAGGGGGGGCAGGAGGGGCTTTTTCAGGCACTTCTTCTATTTCGATGTCGCTCACGAGAAACTCGGGCGAGCGCCCAATCCGTTGAAGGGCGACGAGGAATTTTCTCTTGAGCCGCTGTCCGGTGCTGGGTCTCCGGCCCATCCTTCTTGCGAACGCCTCGTTCGTCACTTTTCCGGCATCTATCTTGTAAAGGTCACGGTAGACGCGAATCATTTTTTGCAATTCCTCGACCGTATAACTTTGAGGGCCAACGAACATTCGCCCGGCAAGCGGGTCGACATCTCGAATGAGATCGTCGGTTGTTTTTTCGATTCCTCGTAAAGCGTCGGTTAGCCTTTCCATCAGACGGCGACCCGTGTGCCCTGAATACCCTGCCCGGCGCGCGAAGAGTCGCGGCGATATTTTTTCCGTCTTACCGAGGATTTCGTAGATCTCCCGATAGGCTAGAATCAGTTTGAGGAAATGCGCCTTGTTGGTGGCTTCGTGGGCCGAGGGATGCTGTTCGTGATACCAGTTGGCGAGCTCATCGGCAATCGCCTCGATCTCTGCAGGAAGAGGGGGTGCAGCCACTTGAGGAGCTGGTGTGGGAGGAGCTTCGACGGGAGGCGGTGCGGGAACTGGCGCAGTAGGCACATGCATGGCTCCGGGAGCCGGCGGTGCCGCCGGCGCTTCGGCCGGGGGAGCAACCGTCGGAGGAGCAGCAGTCAGAGGTTCAATTTTTGGTTGAAGATCCTTGACCAGAGAATCAAAACTTAGGCCGATGGCGGCCAAACCCTTTTTGAGGATCTGCTTCCGCGTCCACATATGGCTCTTGGTTTTCAGCCCTAATTCCTTCCCGAAGTCCATTACTCCCACATGCCCTTTTTTCTGGTAAACGGCTCGATAAGCAGTGAGCATTTGTCTGAAAACTTCCAAAGTCAGTTTGCCCCCCCTACCCGTGTACCAGTCGTGAAGCTGCTGGGCTATGCTTTCGAGCTCTTGAGGCAGGACGGCCTCAGCTTTCGGTGCTTCCTCTTTTGGGGGCGTTGGGATGACGGTAGGCGGAGACGGAGGAATTCCCGCCGCCGGCGCCGGAATCGGTGCGGGAGGAGCCGCCGGCCGGGCCGGAGAAGGCTCCAAAGGTTTTTTTCGAGCGGCGAGCCGGGTTACGATTTTTTCCTTTAACTCTTTGATTTCCTCCTTTTCGACCTTGATTTTTCTCAACGCTGACCGCGGCCCCACGTGTTGAAGTCCGAGGAGATAATTCGTTTCGAGAACTTCCGCAAAAAGCTGAGACCGAGCGAGGAAGTGTTCGGAGCTCGCCTCGTCGATTTGAAGGATTTCGAGCGCAATTTTTCTGGCAGCGGCTTGATCTTCATTGGTTCCCACGATTCCGTCCCGAAGCAGGACTTTCGCAAGGAGGACGGCCTTCTTGTCTTCGCCCGATTCGATGGCTACGAGCTGGTTGACTTTCTGTTTGAGAACGTCCACATTTTGTTTGACGACCTCTTTAATGTCCTGTTCGCCGGGTTCGAGATAAGTGGTACCCAGAATCTTTTGAAATTCTTGAATCGCTCCTTGATAACGTTGAAGGGCCGCCCGAATATTACCTTCGCTCTCAGCTTGTTTTGCCTCTTGGGCAAGTCCGGAAGCTGTGTTGAAATCATCCTGAATCGCCCGCACCTCGGAGCGGGGGAGTGCTATCGAGGGACTTGGCAGGTTGACACCGTAATCTATCGTTGGTAAGCTTTGAGTCGATATGGGATTTGAACTCACCGAAAAACGGCGTGCCAACATCTCAAAAATCCTGGTTAATCTCGGAACGGCAGTATTCGCCACCGTAGCGATTCGCAATCTGATTCCTGGAACGATATTTAATACAAGAGACTTTGCCATCTGGGCCGCGGCTTCAGCTATTTGCTTTGTCATTGCCATTATTGCGGAGAAGTAAGAAAGGATGGAAATGAAGACACCATGAATGACAGCAACCTCACGATTCTTTTCATCTTGGTCGGACTGGGGGCGATTGCGATAGGCTTCTGGACCTGGTTTCAGGATTCTCACCACAGAGCCCGCCCTGCCAGGTAAGCTGCTCGCGTTCCCATCGGATTGCCGCGCCTCGGAGCGGGGGGGTGAAAGGCCGCGAACGGGGCGATCCTCCCAGGTCATCGCCGTGACAGCCTGAACTCTCCCGCCCGAAACTTCTACGCGGAGGGGATTTCGACGGACCCAGCCCTTGGGATAGAAAACGACCTCTCCTTCACCCTTTCCGGCGTCCTTAAGATTAAGATGAAAAGCGGCTTGTGGACTGACCATTCGGACAATTTTTCTTGCAAGAGCGGCCTTGACAATGAGGGGCGCGGTTTCTCGTGCGGCGAAAACCAGGTTTTCACCGAGGCGGAGCCGGGCGTGGGGGCCGTCGGCAATATCGGGAGATTCCAGGGTTGAGAAGGCGACTCGTTTGAAGTCGTCCTGGAGCAGGGCCCGAAGATAAGCCTCGCGGCCGCCGTTGGAAGTAAAGTGAGGAGAGAGGAGGGCGTAGTTGAATCCTTGCCTCTCGAAGAACTCCCGAAAGGGGCCGGTGTGGAAACCGCCGGTGATGACCACGGCTTTTTCGGCGCCCAGATCGGAAGAGCACACGTTGAACTCCAGTCACTTGTATCAGGATCTCGTAT
>CAYJTI010000037.1:0-6755 GCA_964373135.1 uncultured bacterium
GAAATTCGATTTCGACGAGGTGCATCTTTTCAAGATTTCGCACGCGCTTTTCCCGATTGAGGCGGAGGAAACGGGTGAAAAGTTTTTTCGGACGGATGGCCGCCCCCCGTTCCTTTAAAGACTCGAAGTCTTCGGGCGCGAGCTCTAAAGAAAAAAGTTTGTTCAGGAGACGGTGATTTTCAAGGAGGAAGACGAGAAGTTTTTCCTCAGGGGTTCGGGCCAGTTCTTCAACGAGTGATTTTTCAAGGCGCTTCATTTCTTTCATCAAGGGCTCCCCCTTGAGTTCGCTCTGGAAGATGAGTTGGGCAATCAGGCGCTTGACGCTGGGATAAGTTTCCCAGGGAAAATTTTCTGGAAGGGCCTCAATGACTTGTTCAAAAAGAAGTCCGGTTTCAGGATCTCGGAGCTCGGGAGAAAGGGACGGCGAAGAAAGGAATTGTTCGACTTGCTCAAAGAGAGGCTTGGGGATTCGCCGCAGCGCTTTCAAAAATTCTTGCCGCTCCTTTTTTAAACCCTTTAGGTCAATTTCGAATTGAATCTTTTCGAGGAGGAAGATGCGAAGGAGATAAGGCCACCGCGCCTGATGGAGAGGGTCCGTCAAATCGAGATCCAGATACTTCAACGCCGAATCCTTTAGGAAGGAAAGCCAGCTTTCGAGCGGCACCCGTTTCAGCTCAAAATCCTCGAGCCGTTTCAGGAAGGAGCGCAATTCCTTGTTGAGCAGCGGAGCCGACAATCTCTTTATTTGAAGATCAAGAGCCGTCAGGAATCTTTCGGTCTTTTCCCGCTCGGTCAGGACGGCCCGGAAGGCTTCCCGATTGGCCCGATAAGCGGGCGCATTTTCGATGCCATAGGCCTTGACGCCGGGATTTTCAAGAAGGAAAAGGTCCGCCCCTTTCACCAAGGCTTTCTTTGTCAGCTCCTCAAGGACGTCCCGGCTCAACTCCGTCTCTTCAGGAAACAGGCGAAGAATTGAAGGCTTGAGTTCGGTTAAACTTCCTTCAAGGAGGAGAAGGTCAATTTTCTGGTTATCTTTTAAATATTGAAGGAGCGCCTGGATTTTTTTCTGCACTTCATAATTTCCGTGTGCCGTCTGAAGATGAATGAGAGTGGGACCCGGTCCCGAATGAATGGTTTCAATTCGACCCAGTTCACGAGGGAGGGCGAAGTGGAAGGGGGGAGTGGTGACTTCAGTAACGGGTTGAGCAGCAAGCAGAGAGGGAGACGCGACCTCAGTGACAAGAAACGTCAGCGTGAGAAATAGGGCAACTCCTCGTTTGGCTTGTATCCGTTGGGGTTGCAAGTTTTTCATGGCACGACGTAAGACTTTCTACAACTTTTTAGAAAGGCTTGCGTAAACTCTACCACATAGCTTGTATTTTTCAAGGGGATTGACAAATTTTGACAAATTTTTTTCTCCCTCTAAACGAGAACAGCTCAGGCCTGGATATTTGATGGGGGATTCTTTTCCAACAGAACCCATTTCGTGGAAAGGGGTTGAGTCTAACAGGGCACTGGACTACAGGTTACTAAAATTGCCGAAAATTGCCGAATTGAAAAATGGCCTCCACTGTGCTAAATTGAGGCGCTTTGGCACTCAAAATGGAGGAGTGCTAGCTTTGTAGAGGAGATGCTATGCACGAGCTAACCCCCAGACAAAAGGAAATCTTGACCCGGACCATCGAGTCTCATATCGAGACGTTTCACCCGGTGGGCTCGCGGACATTGACCGAGCGCTACGCGATGCACCTTTCACCTGCTCTGGTTCGGCAGGAGATGGGAACCTTAGAGGAACTCGGCTACTTGAATCATCCCCATACCTCGGCAGGACGGGTTCCCACGGACAAGGGGTATCATTTTTACGTGGACGAAGGAATCGAACAGGAGTCGGTGCCGACTCCCGTCTTGAGGGTGATTTCCCAAGCGATGGAAGAAGGGGCGAGGGATTTCGAGACTTTAATGGAGCGGGCTTCCCACGTCCTTTCAACCATCTCCCAAGAGGCAGCGCTGATGATGGCGCCTCCTTTGCAGCAACTTTATCTGAAGGAAATCTCACTCGTTCCTTTAAGCGGGAGCCGGGTCTTGGCCGTCTGGTGCAGCACCTCAGGGCTCGTTCGGAATTGCGTGGTGAAGATGGGCGAACCGATTTTGGCCGAAGAGGCCGAGCGGATTTCAAATTTTGTCAATAAGGAGCTCGCCGGAGTCCCGATTCACACCTTGGAGGAAGCGCTTTCGAAACGGGCCGAGCGGCATCGAGATTCCTTCAGGCGGCTTTATGAGCGGACGCTTGAGATTGTCCGAGCGAGCGCTCCCCATCAGGAAATGCCCCGCCTCTTCGTGGAAGGGTCTCGATATGTGCTCCGGCAGCCGGAGTTCAGGGATCTTGAGAAATTTCGGCTCTTCGTCTCAACGGTCGAGGAGAAATCGCGGCTGGTCGATCTCTTGTCTCAGCAGCCTCAAGAGGAGGGGATTCATATCGCCATCGGCGAGGGGGGGCTTTCGAAAGAAATGTGGGACTGCTCGCTGGTGAGCTCTCCTTATCTTTGGGAGAGAAAGTATGTGGGGACGGTGGCGGTCTTGGGTCCCCGCCGGATGCCTTATGGCCGGATTATGGGACTCGTCTCCCGGATGGCGCAGGAACTCACTCAGGTGCTGGCGCGGTGGGAATCGTGACGAGCCGGGAGAAGCCCCAGACGGGGCAGAGCGAGAGCGGCGAAGAGAAGCAAGTGACATTGACTCGGGAAGAATACGAGCTTCTCCGGGAAAAGGCCAAGGAGCTTGAAGCGACACGCGATAAGCTGCTCCGAAACGCCGCCGATTACGACAATGCCCGCAAGCGCCTCGCCAGGGAGCGCGAGGAATTCATCAAGTTCAGCCAAGAAAGAATTCTGAGGGAGCTCCTTCCCATCCTTGATAATTTCGAACGGGCGCTCACGCATCTCGATGAGAAAACTTCCTCGCTCACGACCGGTCTCCAGCTGATTTTGAAGCAGCTTTCGGCGGTCCTCACCCACCACGGATTAAGGCGCTTCAAGTCCGAGGGGGAGGCTTTCGACCCTCATCTTCACGAAGCGGTCGAACAGGTGGAAGAGGAAGGCCCCGAGGGAATGGTGATTCAAGAGGTCCTTCCCGGTTACCTGCTTCACGACCGGGTGATTCGGCCGGCAAAGGTGCGGGTTCGGGTGCGGCCGGCGTCCAGGGTCGATGAGAAAGCCCAGGAAAAAGAGGAAGAGATTACCTGACCGCAATGGCGATGCAGACGAAGCGGGATTATTACGAAGTGTTGGGCGTCTCTCGGGACGCGCGTGTCGAGGAGATTAAGAAGGCCTATCGAAAACTGGCGTTGAAATACCACCCCGACCGGAACCCGGGAAATAAGGAGGCGGAAGAGAAATTTAAAGAGGCGGCCGAGGCCTATGCCGTCTTGAGTGATTCCGAAAAACGGGCGCAATATGACCAGTTCGGCCACTCCCTTGGCGGAGGCGGCTTCCCCGGATTTCAAGGATTTGAAGATGCCTTTCGGGGCTTTGGCGATATTTTTGGCGACCTCTTTGACGATTTTTTCGGAACGGCCACGCGAGGACGAGCGGGTGCCCGGCGGGGCGCAGATTTGGAGACGTCGGTGACCGTGACGCTTGAGGAGGCCTCCCGGGGGAAAGAGGTGACCCTTGAAATCCCCCGCCGGGAAACCTGCGGAGCCTGTGAGGGAATCGGCGCGGCGTCCGGCTCGGGAAGATCGGTCTGCCCCGAATGCCGCGGCACCGGGGAAATTCGAATGACGCAGGGTTTCTTTTCTCTTCGGCGCACTTGTCCCCGCTGTCACGGAGAAGGGGAACGGATTGACCGGCCTTGTCCCTCTTGCCGCGGCACGGGACGCGTGGAGCGAAAGCGAAAACTCAATTTGAAAATCCCGCCGGGAATTGACACCGATTCCCGCCTGAAAATTATGGGTGAAGGAGAGGCCGGAGAGCGGGGCGGTCCCCGAGGAAACCTTTATGTCCGGGTTGTCGTCAAGCCCCACCCCGTGCTCGCCCGGCAGGGAAATGATCTTTACTGCGACCTTTTGATTCCTTTCACCGTGGCGGTCTTGGGGGGCGAAGTGGAGGTCCCGGCCTTAGATGGAAAAGTCAAACTGAAGGTCCCGCCGGCCACCCCTTCGGGGAAAGTTTTCCGTTTGAGGGAAAAGGGAATGCCCGTGCTGCATGGGAACGGGCGGGGGGACGAGCTCATTCGGGTGGAAATTGAAGTTCCCTCCCGGCCGAGCGAGAAGGAGCGGGCCCTCCTCCGGGAGCTGGCCCGGGAGCGAAAGGATTCAATCCAAAATTAAACGGGCCCGGCTCGCCGAATTTTTCCGCTGGCTTCTTTTCACGGGCTACGCCATTCTCCTCTATCTTCTCTTTACGCTCCCTCCGGAAGCGCTGCCTGAGCCCGTCCTTTACGCGAATGACAAGGTGCTCCATTTCCTCGACTTTTTTATCCTCACCCTTCTTGCGTTTCGTGCCTTCTTCTACTCTTCAGCACCTCTCGTCTCCCTTTGGGCGGCGGGGAAGTCGGTCCTCTTTTCCCTCCTTTACGGGGCGTTTCTCGAATGGGCCCAGAAAGGGGTTTCGGGCCGCCAGGCGACTTGGGAAGATTGGGGGGCCGATGCCTTGGGAACCCTTGTGGCGTCTGGAATTTTTCGGATTTCTCGGTTGACCCGCTCCGTGTGACGTGTTAGAGTACCGCGCTTGAAAGCCTTGTAATTTCAAGGATTTTTCAAACTTTCACCCCAAGGGAGACGTGACCACGAGCGGCTCGGTTTCAGTCTTAGGAGATGGCGGCTGGGGCACGGCCCTGGCGCTCGTCAGCCGCCGGAGAAAAAATCCAACCCTTCTCTGGAGCGCCTTCCCCGACTACGCGAAGTTTTTGAAGGAGAAGCGCGAAAACCAGAAATTTCTTCCGGGGGTTGCCCTTCCCCAAGGAATCGAAATCACGTCCGATCTGAAAGAAGCCATCCATTTCGGCGAAATTCTCATCCTGGCCATCCCGACCCAGTTCCTCAGAAACATCCTTTTCAAGCTCAAGGAGTTCGACCTTTCCGAAAAAATATTGCTGAGTGTCGGAAAAGGAATCGAGAAGAAAACTTGTCTCCGTCCTTCCCAAATCGTGGAATCCGTCTTAGGCAAGGTCAATCTCGCGGTCCTTTCCGGCCCTTCCCACGCCGAGGAGGTTGCCCGTAATATTCCCACCCTGGTGGTCGCGGCCTCGAAAGACGAGAAACTGGCGGTCCGGGTAAGTGAGGTCCTGCGGGACCGGACGTTTCGGATTTACACGCAGACGGACGTCGTGGGGGCGGAGCTCGGCGGCTCGCTGAAAAACGTCCTGGCGATTGCCGCAGGAATTTGCGATGGCTTAGGCTTCGGAGACAACACCAAATCCGGCCTGCTGACTCGCGGGCTTTTTGAGATGACTAAACTGGGAGTCCGTCTCGGCGCCAACCCCAACACCTTCTTTGGCCTTTCCGGTCTGGGGGATTTGATGACCACCTGTTTTTCCCCCCACGGCCGGAACCTCCGGGTGGGACGCGAATTGGGGCGGGGGAAGAAGATTCAGGAAATTCTTGCCGGGATGGAGATGGTGGCGGAGGGGGTGGATACCTCGGTGGCGGTGATGGAGCTGTCTCAGAAGGTCGGCGTCCCTCTGCCGATTATGGCCGAGGTTTATAACGTTCTCTTTAAAGGTAAAGATTGTTCTCGGGCGGTCGAAGATTTGCTAGCGCGCGACGCGCGCGAAGAGTGGAAGCAGTATTAACCGATGCCGAGACATCCAGAAAGGAGGTGTTAAATGAATAAGGCAGAGCTTGCGAATGAAATTGCCCGACGGGCAAAACTTTCCAAAGCAAAGTCCCTGGAAACCTTGAATGCCTGTTTTGAGTCCATCAAGACGAGTCTCAAGAAAGGCCAGAAGGTCCAGCTCGTTGGTTTTGGAAGTTTTTCCGTGAAGCAGCGGAAGGCTCGACTGGGCCGCAATCCGAAAACCGGAGAGCAAATCCAAATTAAGGCTCGCCGCGTCCCTGCGTTTCAGGCCGGCGCCGAGCTGAAGAACGCGTTGAGGTAAGGGAAACCAACGGCCTTCTGTTGGTGAAAAGGTGGAGGTGAGGAGAAATCCCCGCCTCCGCCTTTTTGTTTGGCGGTAAATTTCGGGGCGGGCCGATTTGAACGGCCGACCGTCCCGCTCCTGCTGAGCAGGAGCGGGATGCGCTACCAGGAGAATCCGACTACTTTCGAGTCTTGGGCAATGACCAGCCGGTCGATTAGCGTTCTACTTTTCCGCTTTTTTAGTTCTCGTTCTGCCCGTCTTGCCAGGCTGAGAGTCGGAAACGATTTTTCGTAGACTAGCTTCCAAGGACCTCGATTCTTAGTGGCTGGCGATAGACCCAGATTATGTTCAGCCAATCTTGAAACGACATCCCGAGAAGAGCCGATGTAATATCGGCCGTTTTCTGAGCTTTTTAGGATGTAAAGGGAATAACCGGCCATGAATTAGTTGTCGGGGCGGGCCGATTTGAACGGCCGACCACACGCACCCCAAGCGTGTGCGCTACCAGGCTGCGCTACGCCCCGGCGATAAGTGTCTAAGAAATTATCACAGAACCAACGGACGCCCTTGAGCCAAATTTTGAATCGGCCGACCATCCCGCTCCTGCTCGGCAGGAGCGGGATGCGCTACCAGGCTGCGCTACGCCCCGGCGATAAGTGTCTAAGAAATTATCACAG
>CAYJTI010000037.1:6855-10240 GCA_964373135.1 uncultured bacterium
TCCCGCTCCTGCTCGGCAGGAGCGGGATGCGCTACCAGGCTGCGCTACGCCCCGGAGAAAGGTTTCGAAGGGTCAATTCTGCTAGAACCATCTCCTTCCGTCAATGGGGAAGTGGCCCCCTAGTCAGGCGAGTTTCCTATGTTATACTACCAATAGCTGCCATCAGCCTCCCTTAGGATTTTCGAGTGGAATTGGCCGACGAAGGGGAGGGGGTGTGTTATCTAGCTTCTTTAGGCATGAGGAGTTAAGAATAAAGGGCAAGAGAGAAGCGGCCGTATATAAGAAGCAGCCGCTCGAGGGGCCGAAACCGATGGATGAGATGAATCAGCTCAAGGTCTTCACGGTGGAAGAGGCGAACCGCCTCCTTCCCAAGGTGACCGAATTGGTGCATGAGATTCAGCAGAAGCACCGGGAAATCTTAGCGAAAGAGGTCGAGATCGATACTCTCGAGCTTCTCGCGCCGCCAACGACGGAAGGGAAGCCTTCGCCCGAGGTGGCCAAAGAAGTCGAGGCTTACAATGAATTAGTGAATCGATTTTACGCTTTGATTGACGAGGTTCACGAGTTGGGCTGTTTCTTGAAGGACATTGAAATGGGACTGGTTGATTTTTATACGCTCCACGAAGGGCGGGTGGTTTATTTGTGCTGGAGATCGGGAGAAGACAAGGTCGGTTTTTGGCACGAGGTGGGGCGGGGGTATGCCTACCGGCAGCCCATTATTGAAGAGAATGAAAGGGAGTCGTCGGGATGAAGAGCGACATCGTTTTTCGAATCGGCGGTGAGGGAGGAGAAGGGGTCATCAGCGCGGGCGAGATCTTGACCGTCGCCTGCGCGCGGATGGGCCTCGAAATTTACACCTTCCGGAGCTACCCGGCAGAAATTAAAGGGGGACCTGCCATGTTTCAGGTGCGGGCCTCGAAGGGGATTCTGCTTTCTCAGGGGAGCGAAGTCGACGTCCTTGTCTGCTTTAATCAAGAGGCGTATGACCACCACGCCCGAGAGCTCCGCCGGGACGGCCAAGGCGTCATCATCTACGATGCAAGTTCCACCAAACCTGAAGAAGGGGTCCACGCCATCCTTTATGGGATTCCGGTCTCCGAGATGGCGAAACTTGAGCTTCGGAATTATCTGACGAAGAACATCATTTTCCTCGGCATTCTCTCAAAGCTTTATGGCCTTGATTTTTCCATCCTGGAAGGAATCCTTCGTGAGAAGTTTGGGCGAAAAGGAGAGGCCATTCTTAACCTGAACTTTCAGGCGTTGAAACATGGCTACCAGTATGTCGAGAAAAATATCACCAAAAAGGACGAGTGCTATGTCGAGCGCGAGAAAGGAGACCATCGGCTTGTCCTTTCGGGAAACCAGGCGTTGGCGCTCGGGGCGATTCAAGCCGGAATGAGGTTCTATGCCGGCTATCCGATTACTCCCGCCACCGACATTATGGAATTTCTCGCCCGCGAACTTCCCCGTTTTGGTGGAACCGTTGTCCAGGCCGAGGATGAGATTGCGGCGATTGGGATGGTGCTCGGCGCCTCCTTTGCCGGTGTCAAGGCGATGACCGCCTCTTCGGGCCCCGGGATTGACTTGATGACCGAGTTTTTGGGACTCGCGAGTATGGCCGAAGTTCCCTGCGTCATTGTCGACTGCCAGCGGGCCGGACCGAGCACGGGGATGCCGACCAAAACCGAACAAAGCGACCTTCGCCACGCGATTTCAGGGGGCCACGGCGACGCGCCGAGAATTGTAATGGCCTTGACGAGCGTGGAAGACGCTTTCTACGGAATCATCCGCGCTTTTAATTATGCGGTCCGTTGTCAGGTGCCGGTGATTGTTCTTTCGGACCAGTACCTGGCCCAGCGGACGGCAACGGTGCGCAAGCCCGACGTCTCCAGGGTGCCGGTGGAGGAAGTGGCCAAGCCGGGCGGAGTCGACCTCAATCTTTACCGGCGCTATCGCGTGACCGGCTCCGGAGTTTCCCCGATGACCTTTCCGGGGACGAAGGGTGGGGGTTACTCGGCCACCGGCATTGAACACGATGAAAATTGCGAACTGAGTTATGAGCCGGCGAACCACCGCGAGATGAGCGAGAAGCGGTGGCGGAAGATAAAGCTCATTCTTCAGGGCCCCGATCTATTCCGCCGGTATGGTCCGCTCGATGCCGAGGTGGGGATTGTGGGCTGGGGTTCCAGCGAAGGGGTCATTCGGGAAGCGGTGGCGATGGCCGGTGCCAAAGGTTATCGAGTGGCCGCCTTTCATCCGAAGATTCTGCACCCGATGCCCAATGAGCTCGGTGATTTCATCCGCTCGGTGAAAACGGTGGTGGTGCCGGAACTCAATCTCACGGGCCAATTCGCGAAGGAAATTCGCGCCCGTTACCTCGTCGATGTGGTGCAGCACAATAAGGTGGCCGGGCTTCCCTTCACGCCGAATGAGATCTTGGAGAAAATTGAGGAGGTGTTCGGAACGTGGTCGAAGAAGCAAACCCACAAGGTTTAACCGCTAAGGAATATAAGACTGAGATTCATCCCGTCTGGTGCCCGGGGTGCGGGGACTTTGGCGTCCTCACCTGCATTTACCGGATGCTCGCGACGAAACAGATTAATCCGGAGAATCTCGTGGTCGTCGCGGGAATCGGCTGCTCAGGACGCCTTTCAGGGTATGTGAAATCTTACGGGTTTCATACGGTTCACGGCCGGGTGCTGCCGGTCGCAACGGGAGTGAAGACCGCGAATCCGAATCTTGAGGTGTTGGCGGTGGGAGGCGATGGCGACGCCTATTCCATTGGCGCCGGGCACATCCCCCACGCGGCGCGCCGAAATATCGACGTCTGCTACATCGTGATGGATAACGAAGTCTACGGCCTCACGAAAGGCCAAGGTTCGGCCACGGCGCCGCAGGAGTTGACTACCGGAACGACACCGTACGGTCAATTGGACGAGCCCTTGAATCCCGTGGCGATGGCGATTGCCTATGATATCGGTTTTGTCGCGCGCGGTTTTTCTGCGAAGCCGAAGGAGTTGACTGACCTCATCGTTCAAGGGGTAGAACATAAGGGCTTTGCTTTGCTTGAAGTCTTAAGCCCCTGCACGACCTTTCACGATACCTACAAGCCGATCTCTCAGCGCGTCCGCTTCCTCGGTCCCGAACACGATCCGACGGACCGCCAGAAGGCCTTCCAGATTGCGCTCGAGCGGGAGACGGTTCCGCTCGGGGTGATTTACAAGCACGAACGGAGCTCCTTTCACGAGCGCGCCCAAAAGATTCGTGAGGACGCGATTCGGAAGCGCGGGAAGGCCTCCGTTGACGAGATCCTTCAACAGTTTCAATGCAAAAAATTAGGGGACAGGCACACCCGTGGCGTTTCATCGGTTTGCCTGTCCCCTAA
>CAYJTI010000038.1:0-9987 GCA_964373135.1 uncultured bacterium
AAACTCCGAATGAAGTCCCTCCAATCGAATCTTGTCCGCATAAACGTCCGCTTGGGGGGTCAGGCCAAAACTCAGCCGGGGCTTGCCGGTGGCCGGAATCAGCCCGCGCAAAATCGGATCTTCGATGGAGTAGACGATGAGGCCGGGATTGGTTGCATTCGATGCAAAGTGCGCCATGCAGTTTCTCAAGTCCGCAAGGTCCGCGTAATGGTCCATATGCTCTTCTTCAAGATTCGTGAGGACGGCATAGTTGGGCACGTAGTATTGCTGGCTCCGGTCGCTCTCATCCACTTCCGAAACCAGAAATTCCTCGCCCCCTAAAATCGTATTGGAGCCGAGATTCACGAGGTCTCCCCCGATGAGGCACGTTGGGTGCTTTCCGGTCTCGGAGAGGACAAAGGAGACCATCGCCGTGGTGGTCGTCTTCCCGTGGGTCCCGGTCACCGCCACGGAGGTTTCTGCCTCACAGAAGAGGCTCGCCAGCGCCTCCGCCCGGTGAACGACCGGAAGGTTCTTCCTCTCCGCCCAGACCCTTTCCGGATGGTCTGGAGCAATCGCTGACGAGTAAACGAGGAGGTCACGCTCTTTTAGAAAATTCTCACCCGACCCAACGTGAACGGGAATCCCCAGGCTCTTCAGTTCCCGGACCCATCCATTTTCCGTTAGGTCAGAACCCGCCACCTCGAAACCCCGGTGATGAAGCACCTTCGCCAGCGCACTCATTCCGGCGCCCCCGATTCCCGCAAAGTAAATCCTCCGCGTCGGGTCGAGGAGGGACTGCGTGACCGGCTTCATGGGCACCTCCCCAGGAGTTCTTCCGCGACCTCAACCAACCGTTCGTCCGCCTCCGGCCCCGCAAGTTGTCTCATATTCCGCGCCAGGAGGTTCCTTCGCTCCGAAGACCTTAAGAGTTTTGAGATTTCATCTCGAAGTCGTTCGGGCACCGCCTCTCTCTCAGAAAAGTGAATGACACCTCCGGCCTCTTCAAAGGTCTTCGCATTGTCCTCCTGATGACCGTCGGCGTGGCGGTAAGGAATGACGATGGCCGGCAGACCAAAGAGAGCGAGTTCGAAAAGGGTGTTCGCCCCGCCCCGGGTAATGGCGAGGTCCGCCTCGGCGTAAAATTCTTCCATCGATTCGTGAAACGGAACGGCGAGCGCTTCGATTCTCTTCGTCAAATACATCGCTTGAACGTTTCGGTAATCTTCTCCTCCTGTAATATGAATTACGGCTATTTTTTCCTTTTCTTCACGGCCAAGCAAATCCCAGCTTCGCATCGTGAGCCGATTAATAAAATGGGAGCCTTGAGATCCCCCCAAAATGAGAATTCGAAATTTCTCTGAGGCCATCCGTGGGGAAAGGAGCGCCGGGAGCGCCGGTTGAGACGCGGCCTTCTTCACGAGGCGAGATCGAAGCGGGAGACCCGTCCGCCGGACCGATGAGGAGGAAGGGAATCCGGCCGTTTCTTCGAACGTCACGGCAATTCGGTCGGCGTAAGGCGCGAGCCACCGGTTCGCACGCCCCGCCACTCGGTTTTGTTCGTGAATCAGCGTCGGAATTTTTCTCCGACGACTCCCTAAAATCCCGGGAAAACTCAGATAACTTCCAAAGCCGACGGAAAGATCCGGTTTAAAACCATCAAGGAGTGCTTCAGATTTCCGGAAGGCCTGGCCCAATTTTAACAAAAATGGAAAGGCCCGAATAAAAAAATCGGGAGAGCGCCATCGAGGAAACGGGAAATCCGGAAGGCACCGCAGGTCAAAATCTTGGGCCTTCCCCAGCCGTTCAGCCAGCGGACAGCCTCTCTGGCCCGTCACAAAGAGAAGTTCGGATTGAGGGTGGCGTCTCTTGAAACATTCCGCAAAAGCGAAGGCCGGAAAAAGGTGCCCGCCTGTCGGTCCGGCAAAACAAGCGACCTTCACGACCGCGCCCAAACCGAACTCCGACCGCCTGTCGTCACCCGGTCGATTGCGAAGAGGAGCCCCATCGAAAAAAGATTGAAGACGAGGGAAGTCCCTCCGTAACTCACGAAGGGGAGCGGCAGTCCCTTCGTGGGAATGAGCCCGGTCGCCACCAGCATATTAATCAGGGCCTGCAGCACCACCAGCAAAACCAAAGAAATCACGAAAAGTCTCTCATAACTCGCGCGGGCACGCGCCGCAATCCGAAGTCCGGCAACCAGAATCACACCGTAAAGAAGCAGAACACCACTGACGCCCAGGAGCCCCAACTCTTCGGCAATGATGGAGAAAATGAAGTCGTTGTAACTTTGCGGAAGATAAAAAAGCTTCTGTGTGCTCTCCCCCAGTCCGACTCCTTTCCATCCCCCTAAGCCAAAGGCCAAGAGGGACTGAATGATTTGAAATCCGCTCCCCTGCGGGTCGTTCCAGGGATTGAGATAAGCGGTGACCCGGCTGAGCCGGTAAGGAATGCGGACCACGAGGAAGTAGAAAATCGGAATGAAAACAAGGCTGGCCCCCAAGACGTAACGCATCCGAATCCCTGCCAGGAAAAAGAGAATCGCAGAGATCAAAAAGATGAAAACCGTCGAGCCGAGATCCGGCTGAAGCAAAATGAGTCCGCAGGTGGCGGACAAAACAAGCGCCGGCGGCAAAATGGCGTAAAACTCTCCTCGCTGGATTCCCTTAATCCGCCGCGAGAGGTAATCCGAGAGATAAATGCAGATGGCGAGCTTGGAAATTTCCGCCGGCTGAAAACTCACCGGGCCAATCCGAATCCACCTTCGGGCGCCCCCTGCTTCATGACCGATGACCGGAATCAACACCAAGACGAGCAGGATAAAGGAGAAGAGAAGGAGTTCCCGTGCGTGCTCTTTCCAAAGATAAGGGTCGACGCCCGCCGCGAAGAAGAGAAGGGCCGTTCCAATCCCAACATAGAGGACCTGACGAAAGAGGAAGTAGCCTGAATTTTTAAAGGTCTGGGCCGCATAGACGGCGCTTGCACTGTAAGTCATCACCACGCCGAGGCTCACCAGAAGATAAACCGCGATGAAGATTGCCTTGGCCTCTTTCGACATCGTTCAGGTCGGAACGAACTTCCCTTTGAGATCCGCCACCAGCTGTTTGAACCGGCGTCCCCTTTCCTGATAATCGGCAAACTGGTCAAAACTGGCGCAGGCGGGAGAAAGAAGGACCACATCCCCGGACGAGGCAACCTTGAGGGCCTCTTGGAACGCCTCTTCAAGCCGAGCGGTTCTGGCGATGGCCGCACACCCCTCCCAGCTTGCTTCCAAAAGTGCCTGCGATTCGCCATACAAAATTGCCTGTTTTACTTTTCGCTGAATCCAGTCACGAACGGAGCGGAAGTCTCCCCCTTTCGCGTGACCTCCTGCCAAGAGAACAATCCTTTTGTCCGGAAATCGCCCCAGTCCCCAGACGAGGGCTTCAAGTGTCGTGCATTTCGAGTCATTCACAAATCGGATTCCGTCGATCTCGCCCGCCCTTTCGAGACGATGCTCGAGCCCCTCAAACTGCGCGATGGCCTCCCGCGTCTTTTCGGGGTCCAGTCCCCGAATTTCCGTGACCGCATGAAGAAGCTGGCCATTGAGGTCGTCTCCTTCCCAATCGGTGAAATAAACCAGACGGGCCTGAAAAGGGAAGTGGGGAAAATGTTGGTCGCGGTCCGAGCGCCGCACCAAGGCATCATCCTTCACCGTCTGATTTCGAAAGAGCCTGAGCTTCGCCTGGAGGTAGGCGTTAAAATCGGAATGCCAGTCAAGGTGGTTTGCGCCCACGTTTAAAAGGATTCCGAGGGAGGGCCGGAAAGTATGGGTATGCTGGAGTTGGAAAGAACTGACCTCCAGCACGACTTCGCTTTCAGGGCGAAGCCCGTCAATTTCGCCAATCCAAGGATTTCCGATATTTCCGCACGCCACACTTGCTAGTCCGTTGGCTTGGTAGACCCGCTGGAGGAGGGTTGTGACCGTCGTCTTCCCGCTTGTTCCCGTTACGGCCGTCACTCGCCCCGGCGAAAACCAGGCCGCAACCTCAAGTTCGCTCACCAACGGAACGCCCTTCCTCTCGAGTAAACGATAGACCTCGCAAGCGGGCGAAATTCCAGGTGAGATGAGAACCCAGTCGCACGATGCGATCTTCTCGAGCGAATGCCTTCTAAGCTCACAGGGAATCCGCTCGCCCCGGAGGAGTTTCGCTCTCTCTTCGAGGATTTTCGAGGCCTGAGAATCGGAAACGAATACGGTATAGCCTCGTCTCCGGAGAAATAACGCACTGGCAAGGCCCGTTTCTCCCAGGCCCAGGACCGCCACCCGACGCTTTTCCTTGACCTCCATGAATTATCTCAGCTTGAGCGTGCCGAGTCCGATGAGGGCTAAGATGAAGCTGATGATCCAGAGTCGGACCGTCACCTTCGACTCCGGCCACCCGCGAAGCTGCAGATGATGGTGAAAAGGGGACATCAAAAAAATCCGGCGCTTGAACAGTCGAAAACTCGCCACCTGGAGAATCACGGAAAGCGCCTCCCACACAAAAACGCCGCCAATGATGGGAAGAACGAGTTCCTTTTTCGTCAAAATCGCGACCGCCCCCAGCGCCCCGCCGAGCGACAACGACCCCGTGTCCCCCATCATGAGCTCGGCCGGGTAAGAATTGTACCAGAGGAAGCCCGCACCGGCTCCCACCAAAGCGGCGCAGACCACCGTAAGCTCCCCAGCTCCTGGAACGTAGGTCAACTGGAGATAATCCGAATAGTCAACCCGTCCCACGACATAGGACAGAACCGCGAAGGCACCGGCTACAAAGAGGAGGCAGCCAGTGGCCAATCCGTCGAGCCCGTCGGTGAGGTTCAGGGCGTTGGAGCTCCCCACGAGCACCAGCACCACAAAGGGAATGAAGAGGGCCCCGAGATAAAGGTGAAGGTTCTTGAAAAAGGGGAAATAAAGCAACTTATCGAACGTGGGGTCCAGATAGAGGTAAAGCCCTAAGGCAATCCCCGCAATCAGCTGTCCCGCGAATTTCGTAAACGTGGAAAGCCCCCGGGAACTTTTACTTTTGAGTTTAATCCAATCATCCAGAAAACCGACGGTCCCGAACCAGACGACCACGGCGAGCGAAACCCAGGTAAACGGGACCCCCCAGTTTCCCCAAAGCATCACCGATAAAACCAGACTTGAAACAATCAGGATTCCCCCCATCGTAGGAATGTCTTTCTTATGGGCATAAAGCGCGTGGATCTTCTCGGCGTGCGCCCGCTCAGTGTGGGCCAAGGCCTGCATCCCCTTCAGCGCACGAATGACAAAAGGGCCCAAAACGAGACAGAGCAAGAAGGCGGTCACGGCGGCACCTGCGGCCCGGAAGGTGATGTAACGGAAAACGTTAAAGACGGTGTGAAGGTCTCTTAACGGGTAAAGCAGCAAATAAAGCATGAATGACCTCTTCGAGTTTCATGGCGCGAGATCCCTTGAAGAGAACCTGGTCGCCCGGTCTCAAAAAATTTGTGAGGAAATGCACCAGCATTCCTCGCTCTTCGAAGTGAAGGGTTAAGGGAGGGTCGCCGCTTCTTTCGCAGACCAGGCATGCCTCCTTCATCCACTCGCCGATCGTGAGCAGTCCCTGAAATCCCTGGTCTCGAATTTTCTCGCCGATCTCTCGATGATAGGCGCCCGCCTCGGCCCCGAGTTCGAGCATGTCGCCCAAAACCAGGATCTTTCTCCCGGGACCTTCGAGCGCCTGGAAGGCCGCAAGCGACTTCTCGAGCGCATAGGGATTTGCATTGTAACCGTCGTCAACAAAGGTCATCCCTTCACGGGGCTGAAGAATCTGAAAACGGCCCTTTGGAATCTCAATCTCCGTCCAAATCGAAGGAAGGTCCCTGGGGGCCACGCCGCAGGCAAAACTGGCGGCAAGCGCCGCTAACGCATTCTCCGCCTGGAAGGAGGCGTGTCCTCGAAAGCGAAACTCCCATCGGTCGTTGACTTCAAACTCCACCCAACCCTCCCTCACCTCGACATGCGTCAGCCGAAAGTCGGAGTCTCGTTTTGTTCCGAAGAAAAGGAGGGCCACCTTTCGCCTTCTGGCTCCCTCGATGAGTTCGGGGTCGCCGTCAGGCAAGATTAACGTCCCTTTATCTTTTGCCACGGCCTCGGCCAGCTCCAGCTTTGCCTCATAAATTCCTTGAATTGAGCCAAAGCCCTCAAGATGGGCCGGCGAAACTCCCGTGATGATTCCGACGCGAGGCCTGAGGAAGGAACTCAAGCGGCGAATTTCTCCGCGATGGTTGGCTCCGAGTTCGGCAATACAGTATTGATGCTCCGGCTTCAACCTGAAGAGTGTCAGCGGAAGACCGAGGTGGTTATTCAAATTCCCCGACGAAGCGAGAACCGGATATTTCTGGCCTAAAAGATAACGAAGAAATTCCTTCGTGCTGGTTTTTCCAACGCTCCCGGTCACTCCCACGGCCAGGCAAGAAAATCCTCTGCGATAAATTTCGGAGAGGGCGCCTAACGCCTTCTCCGGGTCCGACACAGGGATGAGATTATGAAAAAGGGCCCGTTCCCGGAAGAGCTCTTCGCGGCGGTGTTTGAAAAATTCCTCCCGGATGACGGCACCGCTGGCTCCCTTCCGAAAAGCCCCCCAAAGGTGGTCGTGACCATCCTGTTGGCTCCCCCTGAGGGCAAAAAAGACGTCGCCTGATTTTAACGTTCGAGTATCAATGGAGGCGCCCGACCATTGCTTCAAAGGCTCCGGCAGGATGACCTTTGAATTGAGAAAGGCGGCTGCCGTCTCAAAGTCAAAATCTGAGGTCAAGCTCCGCTTGCCGGTTGCTGTTTCCATTCTCACGTCATCTCAGGGTGGCCTGCCGGGCCTTTAGGAATTCACGCACAACCTCGCGGTCATCAAAGTGGATTCTTTGACGTCCCAGAATCTGATAACTCTCATGCCCCTTCCCCAGAATCAAGACCACATCCCCGGGCTCGGCCTGCGAGAGAATCTCACCCATCGCCTCCCGGCGATCTACGATCTCCCGCACCTTGGGGGGCAAAGGGTTGGCGCTGGGAAGTCCTTGGCGGATTTGACGCAAGATCTCGGCGGGATCTTCGGTCCGGGGATTGTCCGAAGTCAGAATCACAACGTCCGAATAATGATAAGCAATTCGAGCCATCTCGGGCCGTTTGTAGGGGTCTCGATCTCCTCCGCAGCCAAAAAGTGTCAGCACTCGCTTGGGCCGAAGCTGCCGCACGCCGGTGAGGACATTTTGGAAGGCGTCGGGCGTGTGCGCATAGTCGACAAAAATTTGGTAGCCATTCCCCTCAATCCTTTCCATTCGGCCTGGCACGCCGGAAAAATTTTCAAGCGCGAGTTTGAGGCTCCTCGGATCGAAGCCTAGGAGATCGAGACTGGCGAGAGCCGCCACGGCATTCGCAACATTGTGGAGTAAGGGAAGAGAAATTCGGAACCTCTCCTTCTCTCCCTTCCATTCTAAAAGGAACTGGCTCCCCTCAAAACTCAGCTCAATTTCCCGGACCCGGTAACTTCCTTCTCCCAGTAAAGAATAGGTCAGAGCGCCCGGATTCTCTTCCAGCAGCCGGACACCATAAGGGGAGTCCTGATTGATTAGAAACTGCTTGGGCCTCGGTTCTCTCGTGAAAAGGAGTCGTTTCGCCTGGAAATAATTGTCCAGGGTGCCATGATAATCGAGATGCTCCGGCGAAAGGCCCGTGAAGAGTGCGAGCTCAAACGGGAGACCGCAAACGCGCTTCTGTTCGAGGGCATGTGAAGAGATCTCAAGTGAGACGGCCCGCACCCCTTCCCTCATCATCTTCCCCAAGAGCGAGAAAAGTTCCTCCGTTCCCGGGGTTGTATTGCTGAGCGGACCGGAGCCTTGCGGAGTTTCATAACCTAAGGTTCCAATGTAGGCGGCAGGGAGATGCATCCCAAGAAGAGACCGGATGAGGAAGGCGACCGTCGTTTTCCCATTCGTCCCCGTAACCCCAATGAGCCGGAGTTTTCTCGCCGGATAACCATGATATCGGTCCAGAAGGGCGGCCAGCGCTTCCCGAGAGTCCTGGACCCGGACAAAAGCCATTCCCGCTGGGAGGTCAAAAAGGGGGGGCTTCTCCCCCACAAGCACGCTCGCCCTCTGGTCCACCGCCTCGCGGTAAAAAAGATGGCCATCGGTCTTGGAACCGGGGCAGGCGACGAAAACCGAGCCGGGGGCCACCCGCCGGGAATCCGAGACGATTCCCGCAATATCAGGCGATGGCTCACAATTCCTTTTCTCAACAATAGCAAGATCTTGAATGAGTTCGTTTAACTTCATTTATCCCTAATTTCGGTTCATTGTTGGTCTTCCTTAACCAAGTGGAACCGAAGTTCTGGAGAATCGACTTTGAGCAGGAAAATCTCCGGGGGACCCTCCTTGGAAAAGGCGAGATGCGCATGGACCTGATTGATTTTTACCTCCCTCATTTCAGCAGATCCGGCCAGTTGATTCGGAAAGCGGACCCCCAGCTCCTCCCCTTTCACTCGCACCCGAAGGCGTCGGCCGGGCACGAGCGACAAAAGATCGTACTCGACCCGGACTTTTCCCGAAAGCACCTGGAAATCTCCGCGCCAATCGAGCTCGGGGTTTTTGAGGGTGAAGGCGAGATTCAGGAAACTCGGAAAGAATTCCCCCCGGATAGGAGTGTGGGCCCGCCGCTCGAGTCGTTTCAAAACCCAGAACCCCGAGGCCGCATTCAGACCTCCGATGAAAAGGACGGCGGCGAGAAAAGAGTAAAGCCAGCCCGAGACCCTACGCCAGAAAGGAGAGGTAAACACCCACGCCCGAAAAGAGGTAGGTTAAAAAGAGAAGGAGAAGATAGAAGAAAGAAAGTTTTTCAGGCCGAATCTCTTCCGGGGTCAACCGCCCGGGTGCGGGGGCTTCAATTCGAATCCGTGACGGCTTTGGGCTGGGTTCCATAATATCCTCCGGCTCCCTCAGAGCCTTTGAGCGGTTTGGGGGGTTCTTCGGCGGCCTTGCAAACGAGTTCATAAATTTCTTTTCTGCGAATCACCGACATAAAACTCTCTACCACCTTCGGGTCAAACTGAGTTCCGCTATTATCCCGAATCTCCTTCAGCGCTTCCTCGACCGACAGACGTTTCCGGTAAGAACGGTGAGAGATCATGGCCATAAAGGAATCCACCACCGACACCACACGAGCCCCAATGGGAATCTCATCTCCCCGGAGCCCTTCGGGATAACCCTTTCCATCAAATCTTTCCCGGTGGTGGAGGATGATCGGGAGCACCGGCTTAAGCGAGGAGATCGACTTCAGAAGGGAGGCCCCCCGGAAGGGAATCCGCTTAATCTGTTCAAACTCTTTCTTGGTCAGTTTGCCTCTCTTCGCCCAGATCTTCTCCGGAAAGGTCAGCTGACCCGTATCGAGAAGAAGAACCGCCCGTTCCAGATTGACCTGTTCTTGGCTGTTTAATTTCAGATCTTTTCCCACCTCCAGAACAATCTTCCCAAAAATCGGCAGCTGCGTCCTCTCTCCCCCGTAGTGAAGCTCAAGAAGTTCGTTAATCGTCCGGATACTTCCCAGCGTCAACTTTTCGGTTTCTTCGAAAAGCTGGGCATTCTTGATGGCGACCACGGCCTGTTCTGACAGTGTCTTTAAAATTTCCAAGTCCGTTGGAGTAAACGGCTGATTGTCAATTTTGTCCCGAAGGGTGATGACCCCCACCACGTCATCCTCGATAAACGGAACCCCGATGCAGTGCCGGTCAAAATGAGGTTCCCCGGACTCGGCCAGTCTCCCTTCCAGTCCGCGCCCTACCGGGAGACGGTGTTTTCGAATCGCCACCTTCTTTTCTCCGAACGAGAAGTAAGGGAGCAGGTGCTCCTGGTCCGAATCCATTAAGAGAATCGAGCAACCTTTTGCCCGCAGGACCTGCGCGCAAAGCCGGCCGATTCGAGGGAGAAGCTCATTCAGTCTCAGGGAGGAGCTGATGACTCGGTGGACGGAAT
>CAYJTI010000039.1:0-9764 GCA_964373135.1 uncultured bacterium
TGGCAAGGAGCGTCAAAATTTCAAAATAGGTGAAGTTCCTTTTCGCGCGGCCGAGGGCCCTTTCAATTTGAAGGACCCGCCTTGCAAATTCCTGGCGGGAGATCGGCCTTCCATCCATCCAAATTCTTTCGCGGGGCTCTTCAAGATGGGGAGAGTTGTAAAAACCGACCCGGAGCCCGCTTTGCCTTAAAATTTCGGAGAGGAGGAAGCCGGTCGAACCTTTCCCTTTTGTCCCGCCGATGACCACCGTAAAAATCCCCCGCTCCGGATGGCCAAAGCGCTCCTCAAGCTCGCGCATCCGCGCCAGATTCCATGCCCGCGCCGCCGGCCTCGGAATCTGCTCAAAATTCAAAATGGAGTTTAAATAAGCGAGGGCTTTCTGGTACAAAGTCGGGGTCAAAAATGGAGGAAAATCGAGCCGCCCCCATTTAATAATGTCCCTATTTAATGGCGGAAATGTCGCTCGCCGGTGAGGACCATCGCGATTCCGAGGCGGTCTGAGGCAGCGACCACATCGCCATCGCGAATCGAGCCGCCCGGTTGGATGATGGCCCGAATTCCGGCTTGGTGGGCCGCCTCAATCGAATCGGGCATCGGAAAAATGGCGTCGCTCGCCAAGAAGCCGCCGTGGGCCCGGGGCCCCGCCTTCCGACAGGCAATCTCGACCGAATCGATTCGGGACATCTGGCCCGCCCCGACTCCCACCGTCTGGCGTTCCTTGGTAATCACAATCGCATTCGAGCGAACCGTCTTCACGCACTTCCAGGCGAAAAGAAGCTCCTCGAGCTCCTCCTTGCGAACGCCCTGCTTTGTCACGACCCGAAGTCGGCGCCGGAGCTCCCTTTCGTGCAGCCGAATCGGCCGGTTCCGGTCTTGAAGGAGCACCCCGAACTTTGTGAAACGAAGGTCCCAAGGCCCCCCTTCCCCAATCTTCCCCACTTCAATCAAACGGACATTCTTCCGGGTCTTGAGGAACCGCAGGGCCTCGGGACGGAAACTCGGCGCGACCACAATCTCGAGAAAATTCAGAAGCTCATAAATCTTCCGGGCCGTTTTAAGATCGCACGCTCGGTTGAGCCCCACAATTCCCCCGAAGGCCGACATCGGGTCGGATTGAATCGCCTTCGCTAGCGCCTCTTCGAGTGAGTTCCCTTCTGCAATGCCCGAGGGATTGGTGTGTTTCACCACACAGGCGGCAACGGCGCTAAATTCCCGAAGGATGTCGAGCGTCGCCTCAAAATCGAGAAGGTTATTAAAGGAAAGCTCCTTCCCGTGGAGGAGTTTGAAATCGAAACGGGGTTTTCCGAGCCGACGGTAGAGGGCGCCCCGCTGGTGCGGATTTTCTCCGTAGCGGAGTTCCTCCGCTTTTTCATAGATGACATCCAGCCGGCTTGGAAACTCATTTTTCTCCTGCCGCTCTTCTTCCCTTCTCAGATAATTCGCAATGAGGTGGTCGTAAAGCGAGGTTTTTTCAAAAACCTTTTGGGCGAGGCGCGCCCGGAGTTTCTCGGAAATCTTCCCGCCCCCTTTTTGCATCTCCTCAAGGACCCCCGAATAATCCGCCGGCTCGGTCACGACCGCCACCGATTTGAAATTTTTGGCGGCGGCCCTGAGCATCGTGGGCCCGCCGATATCGATATTTTCAAGGGCCGTCTCAAGCGAGACGCCTTTTGTCTGAGTCACCTCGGCAAAGGGATAGAGATTGACGACAACCAGATCGATGGGGAGGATTCCGTGCTTCGCCGCTTCGCGCTCGTCCCTCCTCTTCCCCCGGCGGTAAAGGAGCCCGCCGTGAATCTTGGGGTGAAGGGTTTTGACGCGGCCCTCCAGGATTTCGGGAAATCCCGTAATTTCGGAAACGGGGCGGGCCGGAATCCGGGCGCGTTTGAGGGCCTTCAAGGTTCCGCCGGTTGAAATCATCTCCACCTTCAGCCGGTGAAGCGCCCGTGCGAAAGGAATGAGTCCTGTCTTGTCTGAGACGCTCAGAAGCGCCCGCTTAATCCTTCCCATTCCGAACCTTCCGAATCTCCCTTCGAACCCCCTCGCGAAAAAGGACCTGAAGCCTTCGGGTGACCGGGCCCGGCAGGACCTTTCCGATTTGGCGGCCGTCGAGGGCCCGAATCGGCAGGACTTCCCAAGAGGTGTTGGTGAGAAAAGCCTCTTCGGCATTGAAGAGGTCGTGACGCGTCAGGGGCTTTTCTTCAACCGGAATCTTGCCGGAGCGGGCGCATTCTATCACAAAGCGCCGTGTCACACCATTGAGGAGCCCCACGGCAGGCGGTGTGAAGAGCCGTCCTTCCTCCACCATGAAAATATTTCCAATCCGGACCTCGGTGACATATCCCTCCACGTTAAGAAAAAGGAGTTCGTAGGCCTCGGGCGGGGCAGGGTCAATCGTCGCGAGCACCTGATTGAGGCAGAAGGTGCTTTTCGCCTCGGGAAAGGCGGATTCAGAAAGATTCCTCCGGACGGTGCTCGTCTTGAGTGAAATTCCCTTCTCATACATCTCCTTCGGGTGCGTCCGCTCGCCCACCACGACAAAAATTTCTCCGCCCGAAATCGTTAAACGGACAAACGCCTCCTTTTTTCCGGACTCAGAGAGTGCCGTTTCCATCTTTTTTCGAATTTCCTCTCGTGTCATCGGCAGCTTCATTCCCAAGGTGTGCGCCGATTCTAAAAAACGGTCCAAATGCTCCTCCCACCGAAAGAAGACCCCTCCATAGACTCGGACGCTTTCGTAAAGGCCGGACGTTTCTTCAGATAGGAAGGGAAGGCGAATCTTCAAAGGTTAAAGCCATTCAATTTTGATTCGACCTTGAAGCTTTCTAAAATCGCGGTCGCCCGTAATGAGGGTTGCCCCTCTCACCTTCGTCAGGGCGGCGGCGAAGCAGTCAGCATAGGACATTTTGTGGGTCACTTTGTAAAGGGCTGCCTGTTTTGCAAGAGTTCTATCGATGGGGACCACATCGATGGGAAAGCTTTCAATAACACGGGAAATCTCTTCTGCGGATTCGCTTCCATGATTCTGAAACGTCACATAGAAAACCTCTCCCCAATTCACGGCGGAGAGAAGCAAAGATTGTTTTGAGGAAGCGGCCTTTGTCAGATACTCCTGAACTTTTTCATAGCCGGGCTCTTTCTCGAAATAGGCGGTCAACGCCGAAGCATCCAAGACGTAGCTCATCTCCCGCCCTTAATTTTTTTCTCTTCCCGCCCCTTGTCCCTGGCCCGCTCCTGAAGGAGGGTTTGTGTCAGCTTTCCTCCTTTTAAAATGCCGGCCATTTTCTCAAAATAATCCGGCGTCAATGGCTTGATGACAATCTCCCCATCCCTGGGCTCAAAGCAAATGCGGGTGCCTTTTTTGATGTGGTACTTGGTTCGAATCCTTTGTGGGATGACCACCTGGCCTTTGGTCGTAACCACCGAGATCTCCATGGGCAGTTTTCCTCCTTTCTTAAGGAAGTATACCTAGGATTGATGGGTAAGTCAATATTTTATATTACTACTAATAATTAATAGTATTACCTATTCCGGGGAGGCGGAAATGAGCGCTTCGACAAGCGCCTCCCCTTTATGGAGGGTTTCTTCGTATTCCCGTCCCGGGTCTGAGTCGGCAACGATTCCCGCCCCGACTTGGAGGTAACCTTGCCGGCCTGAGAGAATGAGGGTCCGAATCGCGATATTGAGCATGAGATCGCCGTCAAAACCAACGTAACCGATGGAACCGGTGTAAACGCCCCGCTCGGCCGGCTCCAGTTCATCAATAATTTCCATCGAACGGATCTTGGGACAGCCCGTAATCGTCCCGCCGGGAAACATCGCTTGAATCACATCAAACGCGTCCTTTGAAGGGCGGAGCCGGCTTTGAATCTCTGAGACAAGGTGAATCACGCGCGCATATTTTTCGAGGCGCATAAAATCTTTCACCTCGACCGAGCGCCACTCGGAGACCCGCCCCAAATCATTCCGCTCCAGGTCCACCAGCATCAGGTGCTCGGCGCGTTCTTTCTCATTCGTCCGAAGTTCCCGGAGGAGGCGCTGTCTCTCACCCTGACTCCGGCCTCGAGGCCGGGTGCCGGCAATGGGACAGGTCACGCACTTCCGCCCTTTCTTGGCGACCAAAAGTTCCGGGGAGGAGCTTGCAATAAAAAGCTCGCCCCAATGAAAAACGGCTGAAAACGGAGCGGGATTGGTTTTCCTGAGGCGCTCGTAAAGCCTGAGCGGCGAGCCTTCAAAGGTAAAAGAAAACCGCTGCGAGAGATTCGCCTGATAAATGTCACCGGCCCGGATGTATTTTTTGGCCGCGAGGACCATTTTCTCAAAATCGGCCTGGGAGATCTCGGGACGAAACCGGGCGAAATCAAAATGACCGTTGTAACTTTCGGGCGCGAAGAAAAACCAACTTTCCATCTCGTGAAGCTTTGCCTCGGCTCGTCCGAGCGCAGTCTTGAAGGAAACCCCTTTTTTTGGAAAAAGCCAGGAAATCAAATAATAACAATCGTCCTGGTGGTCAAAGACCGCGAGGTCACGGAAGAAAAGCAAAACAAGGTCGGGGAGGGGGGTTGGTTTCTTCCGGCGGAAACGGACCCGTTCAAATTCCCGGGCGAGCTCATAACCCCAGTAGCCCGCCGCGCCGCCTGTAAAGAAATCAAACCGAATTCCCGGCGGGAGTTTCACCGGCCGGAAGAGACGGCGAAGCTCGGAAAGGAGATCGGCCCGTTCACCGGCGCTCCCATCGCGAAAGAGCTTCCCCCCTTTAAAGGAAACTTCAAGGTAGGGTTCCCAACCGAGGTAAGAGTAGTGTTGGGCTGGAGGACGGCCGCCCGAGCTGTCGAAGAAGAAACTCCGGGAACTTTTCGAATAAACGCGCTCGTAGAATTCCCAAGGGGAGAGCCCCGCCCTTCGTTTCCAGATTAAGGGGAAAGAGAATCCGGATTCGTAAAAGGAACGGATTTTTTCGGGTGAGGCGAGCTTCATCCTGGTGGAAAGAACCGGGGGCGCTCTTTCCGTCCCCGTTTAAACGGTTTCTTCGATCGACTTGAGATACTTCAGAAAATCGCTGTCGGTCGACAGCACCAAACGGCTCCCCTTCAGGCTTTCCCGATAGGACTCAAGCGTATTGAGGAAGGCGTAAAATTCCGGGTCCTTCGAATAGGCCTCGGCATAAATCCCGGTCGCCTCGGCATCGGCCTTTCCCTTGAGCTCCTGCGCCTTGCGGTAAGCCTCGGAATAAATCCGTTTGAGCTCCTTCTCCTTTTGCCCCTCGATTTCCGCCCGGAAGGCCTGGCCCTCGGAACGGAGTTTCTCGGCCGACCGCTTCCGTTCCGAGATCATTCTCTCGTAGACCCGCCGCTGGACCGACTCAATGTAATTGATGCGCTTGATTCGAACGTCCACCAGCTCAATCCCGTAATCGGAGACAATCTTCCTCGCCTGTTCGAGAATAAGGCGGGTGATGGCGTCCCGGCCGACCTCGATTTTCTCAAAGGTCTCCTCGGCGCTGATATCCTCCTCCTGCCTCTCCACCTCAAGAATCCGGTTGCTGTTGCGGACGATGTTCGGGGCTTCGTAACGGGTGATGTGGTCGCGCGTGATGCCGTCGATGATGTCGTCCAGGCGGGACTGGGCGTTCAGTTCGTGGCGCATCGTTTGGAGAAATTTGAGGGAGTCCACGATCCGCCAACGGGCCGTCACGTCGACCCAAATGAATTTCTTATCCTTGGAGGGAATCTCGGAGGGGTAGCCGTCCCATTCGAGGATTCGCTTATCGAAATAATGGACATGTTGGACGAAGGGAATTTTCCACTGAAGCCCGGCCTTTTGGATGGGGCCGCCGACCGGCTCGCCGAACTGGGTCACCACGGCCTGCTCGGTCTCGGTCACAATGAAGGCGCTGTTGAGAATTAAAAATCCGCCGAGGGCAATCAGCAAAATCAAAACCGGAGCCCAGAGGCCTCTCATTCCAGCGTCTCCTCCCGCTTCGACGAAAGGTTGAGGAAGGGAAGAATCCCCTTCTGGGATTCATCGATTAGGATTTTCTCATCGATCTCGGGAAGAAGATTTCTCATCGTCTCAAGGTAAAGACGCCGGCGAGTCACGGCGGGGGCCTTTTGATAGGAGTCGAGGATTAAATTAAATTTCTCGGCGTCCCCTTTCGCACGGTTCACCCGGTCCAAGGCGTAACCTTCCGCCTCCCGGACCACCTTCTCGGCCTCCCCTTTGGCCTTGGGGACGGCCCGGTTGTAATCTTCCCACGCCTGATTGATGGACTTCTCTTTTTCCTGACGGGCCTCGTTGACTTCGTTAAAGGAAGGTTTCACCTCATCCGGAGGGTTCACGTCCTGGAGGACGACGTTCAGAATCTCAACCCCGGCCCCATAGCTATCGAGCACCTGCTGGAGTTCAACTTCCACTTTTTTTCGAATCTCTTCTCTTCCGGAGGTGAGGACCTCGTTAATCGTGTGGTCGCCCACCACAAGCCGCATCATCGCCTCCGACATATTCCGGATCGTCTCCCGCATATTTCGGATTCGAAAGGCAAATTGAACCGGGTCTTTGACTCGAAACTGGACAATCCATTCCACCACGGCCGTGTTGAGGTCGCCTGTGAGCATCAGCGATTCATCGAGAAAGGGGTTCTCTTCATTCCCCCAGAGCCCCACCCTTTGACGCCGCTCAACGGGCCGCGCCTGCCCGGGAAGAAATCCGTCTTCTCTTCCATCAAAGACTGTCCGCACCCCCGGCTGGACCGTGCGGAAACCAAACTCCTCCTTAAAAACGTGCGTCACCTTCACCTTGCGGACGGTTTCGATTCCAAAAGGAAGCTTCATCCGAAGTCCGGGCGACGTGGTCCGGACATAGCGGCCGAATCGCTGGACAACCCCCATCTCGTCGGGGTCGACTTGATAAAAAAGTGTGGCCAGGGCGGAGAAGCCAAGGACCAAAATTGCCAAGGGAAGAACCCAGGGCCTGAAATTGGGGATTTTGCCCAAGGGCGAACCGGAAGGGAGATTAATTTCCATGGTCAGGCCTCGTGAGAATAAAAGAAAAGTCCACTCGCCAACTTCGGATAAAAATAGGTCGTCTTCTGCGGCATCTTTGCCCCGGTCCCTGCTAACTTCCGAATGGAGCCAATTTCGGGCGAGCGGAGCAAGAGGACTCCGTCCGCTTTCTTCTCGAGGACTCGTTGGATGGCTTCCGCCTCGGAGCGGGTGTATTCAATCAAATCCCGCCTCTCTTCTTCCGGGAGACCCCATACCTTGTCAAAAACAAAGTGATTTAAAAGATTCGCTTCGATTTCGTACCAAACCGACGGTTTGCCGGAGGGAAGCCGGTTTCGGACCGACTCAAGACTTTTGAGTCGGGCGAGGTAATTTCCCTCCACCCCCAAGACCACTCCAAACACTTTTTCCTCTCGGGACGCCTCGTTCAAGATTTCCATGAGTTGATTGGGGGAGACCGTGAGAAGGATAAAGGAATCTTTGAGCCGGGTCAAGAAATCCTTTTTGGAGGCGGAGCCAAACGAACGAATGATTCGGTGGGTGGGAAGGACGAGCAGGCCCTGGTCTTCAAAGCCGACGAGCGCGGTCATCACGAAATCGTAAGGGGCCTCGGCGGGGGCCGCTGGGGATTTTCGACGCACTTGGCGGCAATACTCCAAGGCGGTCTCATAACGGTGGTGGCCGTCGGCGATTAAAATTTTTTCCCTCCCGGCCCACTCGTGGATTCTCTCTTGTTCTCTCTCCCCCTCAATCGCCCACCCTCGATGAAGGACTCCGTCGTCGTCTGCTGCCTCAAAGAGAGGCGGCTTCTTTTCATAGGCCGAGAGAAACTCGGGAAGGAGACGGTTGGAATCCGGAATCAATCCAAAAATCGGCGAAAGGTTGCAATGGGTCTTCTCAAGGAGGAGGAACCGGTCGCGCTTCGGCCCGGCGAAGGTCGCTTCGTGCGGAAGAACCCCGGCTGAGGTCTCAAGTTTCAGGGTGCCCACGACCGCCAGCCGCCGGAGCTTCTCGGAACCGGCCGGGTGCCGGAATCTTTGTTCATAAAGGTAGTAGGCGCTCTCGTTGTCTCGCTTCAAAATTCCCTGTTGACTCCAAGCTTCCCAGCGCCGGCGCGCCTCCTCATAAAAGTTAGTTTCCTTCCCCAAAATAAGGCGGACGACATTAAAAGGAGATTTTTGGTAGAGCGCCTCTTGCTCATCCGGAGAAATCACGTCGTAAGGCGGGGCAATCACCCGAGCAAGATTCACCTCACGGGGGTTGTATCTCCAAGCTCGAAACGGACGAAAATCAGGTCCGCTTTTTTCGTCTCCGCTTTTTTTGCTGTAAATTTTTCCGCTCGTCATTAGAATGGGGGACTATGCCGGCCCTCACTCCCAAGAGAATCAAGCACCTGGCCCGTTATTTCGGCATCCTGGGGACCCTCTGCCTCCTCGGTTACGGAACCGGCCTGGGGCATTTCTTCCTGATGTTTGTCGGCCCTCCCATCCTCGCCGCCTACTGGCTCCGTCTCCACGTGGGCTTTCTTGTCAACTGGATTCCCAACACGCCCTTCTTCAATAACCTTTTTCTCCTTTATCCGGTCACCCTGATTTATTTTGGTCTGGTGGGGTTCCAGTTCAAGAATATCATCAACGAAAGGGGAAGGGTGCTTCGTTTCCTCATCCTCGCTGCTTTCATTGCCTTCCTGATTTACATCCACCGCTCGGCCTTCCTGGAACTCTCGCTCTACTGGGAAGGAAGTAAAAGGCTTTAACCTTTACGCCCGCTCCCTCCCCGGGGTCAGGAGATCTTCGCCCCGCTCGTAATTTCCCGGTCTGGGACAAGGATCGTGAGCGTCTTTTCGTCCGAAGCCGCCAAAAGCATTCCCTCCGAGGTCACCCCCCGAATCGTGACCGGGGCGAGGTTCGTCACGACAACGATTCTCTTTCCTGCCAGATCCGTTGGCTCGTAAAAGTTCCGGATGCCGGCGACAAGGGTCCGCTCTTCCTCGCCGATCCGAATCCTTAAAACCAGAAGCTTATCGGCCTGAGGATGGAGGGCGGCCGAGATGACTTCGGCGATTCGAAGCTCGATTTTCTTAAACTCTTCAAGGGTAATCATAGGACCTCCGTCTCACTCAGAAAGAGGCGAATTCTAACAGAAACTCGTTACAAGTGAAAGAGTTACGTTACTTACCCGCCTGTTGCCAGAGCCTCCTATTCGCTTGATTTTGCAAAGAGAGGTGATATAATCGCCGCATCTTCCAAACGACAAACTTACTCCAAAGGGCTTAATCGAATGACGAAAATTCGCATCGCCATTGCCGGCGTCGGTAACTGCGCCGCTTCCCTCATTCAGGGGCTCGAGTATTACCGCCAAAACGGAAAAGTCCGCGAGCAGGAGCACCTCGGCCTCATGAACTATGACCTCGGGGGCTACATCCCGGAGGATATCGAGGTGGTCGCGGCCTTTGACATTGATAAACGGAAGGTCGGCTGCCGCTTTGACGAGGCCCTCAAGGCGAAACCCAACTGCGTGATGGAGCTTTGGAATCACCTTCCGAAGAGCAAGGTAACGGTCCAAATGGGCCCCATCCTCGACGGATTCTCGGAACACATGAAGGAGTATCCGCCCGACCGGACCTTTCTCCCCTCCGACCGCAAGCCCGTCAATGTCGAAAAAGTCCTGAAGGAGAGCGGCGCTGAAATTCTTCTCAATTACCTTCCCGTCGGTTCCGAACAGGCAACGCAAACTTATGCCGAGGCCTGCCTAAAGACAGGG
>CAYJTI010000040.1:0-9743 GCA_964373135.1 uncultured bacterium
AGTGACGAGGCCCAGGTCACCCTCACCGTGAACCCTGTCAATGACAAGCCCACGGCCCTGGTCCAATCGGTCACCGTCGATGAAGACCAAGACCTCACGATTACCCTGACGGGCAGTGACGTCGATAACGACCCCTTGACCTTTGAACTTGTTTCCGGCTCTGCCCAAAACGGCACCATCGTCAGTCAAGACGGAGCGAGAGTCACCTTCCGTCCCACGGCCAACTTCAATGGAAACACATCGTTCAGATTTCGAGCAAGAGACGCTTCGCTCGCAAGTGACGAAGCCCAGGTTGCGGTCGCCGTGAATCCGGTGAATGATGCTCCAGTAGCTAATCCGCTAACGTTCTCAGGAAACTCAAACCAAGCCTTGAGCGGGACGCTCACCGCCTCTGACGTTGACGGAGACACCTTGACTTTTTCCGCTGCAACAAATCCGACGAACGGCACCCTGACGTTGGCTGATAATGGCTCCTTCAGTTATGTCCCGAATAGTAATTTCAGTGGCAACGACAGCTTCTCCTTTAGAGTGAGCGACGGACAAATCCAGAGCCAATCGCCGGCAATAGTCACGTTGTCAATTGCTCCGGCAGCCCCAGGAGGCGGTGGGCCTCCCGCTCCTCCCTTCACTCCTCTGCCCGGAGGGGGAGGTGGCGGTGGTGGGGGCGGTGGTGGAGGCGGAGGAGGTGATTCCGCTGGCGGCGGTGGAGGATTGGCACCGATTGGAAGAGAAGTCCCCACAGGGGCAGGGGGTCCAGCGACCGGGACAATGCCTGCACCTTCTCCGGTTGGGGAAGCGCCAGAGAGAAAACCGCCCGCTTTTCTCCAGAATCTAATTCGGGTCGAGGAGGTGGTCCGACTCCGATTTCATGAGGATTATCCCGAGCTTCGAGGCCGGTCAAGGTTCATTACGAGAAAGTTGCGGGGAACGCTCAAGCCGGGAGAGTTCGAGCGATACCTCACCCGGGTTCTTGACTTGGAAAAGAGGCTTGCGGCGGAGTATCGGATTGAAATCAAAGCGGCGCCGCCGGGAATCAATCTTTCTGCAGCGAGAATCATTTCGATTTTCGAGATCTATGAGTTGTCCAACCCGGGGCGCAAGTATGTCTACATCCTGGATGCCGACGGGAACTACGTCTACATTTCCCACTCCCTCAATGGGGAGCGGACGTGTGCCGGCGATTTGAAGTTCTGCGACATGGTGGGACAAATCCTCGACTACTGGGAGAATCTCGAGAGAGCGGCGATAAAGAAAGAAAGGGAGGAAGGAGTCCGTCCGGCCGAAATCGAGAAGGAAGAAAAACGAATTACTCCTCAGCCGGATAAGGAAGAGAAAGAACGAGACGAAGAGGCGAGGAAGAAAGCCCTCCTCTATCAGGAGTATCCGTAATTGAGATAGCCCTTCCTTAGAATATCAAGCTCACGAAGGATTTCTTTTTCCGCCCGGCTGTTCTCGTTGAAAGATTGAGCAGGAAGAAACCTGCGTCCAACCTCATTTTCAAAGTCGCCCCCTTCAGGCATATCAATCCAAAGCCGCTGGAGGTCTTTTTCAAGACGCCGGTAAAGCGAGGGCGATTTTGACCTTGTCAAAAACATTCCCCGAAGATCGACGAACATTCGGGCATGGCGAGGGGAGAGGTTAAAGAGATTTGGTTTGCGGAGCGTTTGGGCAACGAGACGCCCGTCGGCCGGGGCAATTACCACAAAGGGAACTCCACGTTCCCGCAAAGTTTGACTGATTCCGGGCCAGTGAAAGCCGCCTGTGACAAGAAGGGCCCGGTCGGTTCCTGAGCGTGCCATTTCACTAAGGGTATTCTCAATCAGGGCTTGGTCCCTTTTCTCGGCGAGCTCGTAAAAGGCGAAAAGCTTCGAAAAGAGGGGACTAATACGGCGTTTGTGAAATCCCGGTCCGGTTTCCTCCTCACCCTTTGCCCTCTCCCCCAAGGGGGGAGAGGGGAGGGTGAGGGGTTCCGAGCTGACGACGAATTTATCAAGGGTGGGACTGTTTACTTCACCCCTGAGTTGCTTGAGATCATCCGGAGTCGCCCGGAGAAGGCTTATCCGCTTGAGAGCCGGGTTTGCTTCAATTTTCTCCCTAGCGGCCGGCTCGAGCGAGTCCCAGCGTTCCCGGAAGCGTAAAATTTCTTCTTGCAGGCGGAGATTTTTCCGGTAGAGGAGGGGGTCCTCAACGCCGGTCAGGCGGAATCCCTTGGGGTCAAGGAGGTGGGCGAATTCAGGGCCGGTTAATTTTCCCTCCTTGAGAAGTTCGAGGGCGAGCGCCTTCCGAAGCGGTTCGTGGCGAAACCAGAAGATTTCCGAGGTCTTTTGAAGGCCGGTGTTCCCTTCCTGATAGACTTGCTCGATACCGTAACGGGTCACGAAAAAATCGATGAGGTCCGCAATTTTGCGCTGGACAAAGTAGGAGTCGTGGGCGTCGAGGATGTGAATGAGGAACGGCTGATTCGGCTGGGGGCCGGAAAGAGGGGAAAAGGATTCAACGACAAGGCCGAGTTCTGACGGGATTCCGCCGGCCGGAAGAGCCAGACCGGGCGGGGGGAAGCCCAGGCAGAGAATCAGAAGAATCGCGAGCCGTTTCGGTATTTCCTTCACGCGAAAACCTAAGGCATTATCTGCGGGAGGTGACTCGGAGTCAAGGGCCGGCCTCAAAAATTGAGGGGCCAAAGACGATAATAAGGGCGAAAGCCAGTAACAACCGCACGGTACCGGTTCTGACGGAACCGGTACCGGAAGGAGGGAAAAATGAATAGGACCGCGGTTCGTTCACGCGATATCGCCATCGTTGGATACGACCCTGAAACTTCAACGCTTGAAATCACCTTCCGAATTGGAGGGGTCTACCGCTACTTTGAGGTTCCGGTCGAAGCCTACCAAGCCCTCATGTCCTCTCCTTCTCAGGGAAAGTATTTTGACCAACACATCAAATACAGCTATCGGTACGAGAAAGTCAGGTAAGCCGGGAATTCCGCTGGGACTCAGATGAGCCTTGCCATCCTTGGAATTGGTACTGCCACGCCTTCCCGTTCCATCTCTCAGGAAGAGGCCGCCATTCTGGCGAAGCACTTCTGCTGCCGTAATCCCGAGGAGGAAAAGTTTCTTGAGACGCTTTACGAGCGGACCTCGGTTCGAAGGCGCTCGAGCGTTCTCCTTGAGGCGGGCGGCGGGGAGCGGGCCCAGCCATTTTTCTCCTCGATGGTGGAAGGCGAATGGGGCCGGGGTCCCACCACGGAGGAGAGAATGGACCGGTATGCCCGAGAGGCGGGGCCGCTCGCCTGCGAGGCCGCCCGGCGAGCGCTCCGGGACGCGAAGGCGAAGCCGGTCGAAATTTCCCATCTCATTACCGTCTCGTGCACCGGCTTCCGGGCGCCGGGGACCGATATCCTGCTGATTAAAGCTCTTGGCTTGAGCCCCTCCGTGGCGCGCTCTCACGTCGGCTTTATGGGCTGCCACGGCGCGCTGAATGGAGTGCGGATTGCGAAAGGTTTCGCCGAGGCCGAGCCGAGGAGCTTAATTCTCCTCTGCGCGGTCGAACTCTGCAGCCTTCATTTCTTCTGCGGGTGGGAGCCCGAAAAAGTCGTGGCGAACGGACTTTTTGCGGACGGCGCAGCGGCGTTGGTCGGAAGCAAAGCGACGCTCACCACGCGTCATCGGTGGAAAGTAAAATCGTCGGGGTCGTTTCTTTTTCCCGAGTCGGAGGAAGCCATGAGCTGGCGAATCGGGAATTACGGGTTTGAAATGACCCTCTCGCCCGAGGTCCCGGAGAGGATTGCGCGCCACCTCCGCCTGTGGATAGAAAAATGGCTCGGTCAAAATCGCCTGAAACTGAGCCAAATCCGCTCGTGGGCCGTCCATCCTGGGGGGCCGAAAATCTTGGAGGCGGCCGCTCTGTCCCTTGGCTTATCTCAGGAAAGAGTGGTCCCTTCGCGTGAAATTCTTGCGGAATATGGTAATATGTCTTCTCCGACAGTGTTATTTGTGATTCAACGCTTGCGTTCTCAGAATTCCCCGCGGCCCTGCGTGGTCCTGGGATTCGGACCGGGCCTCGCGGTGGAAGCGGCTTTAATCCTCTAAAGGAAAAAAGATGGCCCTGACCCCTTCAACCATGCTGGCGCTCGGCACCAAGGCGCCCGATTTTTCCCTCCCCGACGTCGTTTCGGGACGGACGATTTCTCTTTCCACCTTTGCCGGCAAGAAGGCGACTCTTCTGATGTTCATCTGCCGTCACTGCCCCTATGTCCAGCACGTGAAAAAAGAGCTGGCGCGAATCGGAAAGGATTATGCCGAGAAGGAGATTGGAATCGTGGCGATTAGCTCGAACGATGCGGCCAATTATCCGGATGATGCACCGGAGAAGTTAAAAGAGATGGCGGGTGAGCTCGGCTTCACCTTCCCCTTTTGTTACGACGAGAGCCAGGCCGTCGCCAAAGCCTATTCCGCCGCCTGCACTCCTGATTTCTTCCTCTTCAATCGGGAACAAACACTCGTCTACCGAGGCCAGCTTGACCCGAGCCGGCCCGGAAATTTTAAGCCGGTCACCGGGCGTGACCTTCGCGCCGCCATCGACGCGGTCCTTGCCGGCCAGCCGGTCAATCCCAATCAGAAGCCGAGCCTGGGCTGCAACATCAAGTGGAAGAAGGGAAACGAGCCCGCCTACTCCCACCGGTGAGGTTATTCCGGAGGCCTTCCGTAACGCTTTACTTTGATTATGGTTACGTCAAGATAGGCGAATGGTTTGTAATCCATTAGTGGTTCCGAATAATGCCCATTTCCGTCATTGCTTCGCCCTGGCCGCTACGCGGCCGGTCCTCGCAATGACTAATTTGCCTGTCCCCAAAAGGTGCCTGTCCCCTTTTCTTTGGCCGGGGGCAGGAGAAGACGTTCGAGGCAGGGGTGAGTCTTGATTTGCGGCTGGTTTGGGTTCAGACGAAGGAGGCGGCCGCCTTCTTTCTTTTGGGAGACCACGACGAGGTTCAGCGATACTTAAAGCACTTTTGATTGTCATGTTCGCGTTGGGAGCGGCGGGGGCTGGATTCGCTCTCATCGTGCGAGGAGAGCCTGAATTGACGCTCGTGGCCCTGGGAGATTCGACAACGGCCGGGACGCCGGGATTCTTGTCGCCGGCCGAAGCGCCGCCGGACGGCCGAGGCAGCGAAGAGAGCCAGTTCGCCTACTGGATTCGAAAGCGGCATCCCGAGTGGCAGGTGATTAACCGGGGCGTCAATGGCGAGCGTTCCGACCAGATTCTCAAGAGATTTGATTCCGACGTTTTGGCCTATCGTCCCGGCCTCGTGATTATTCTGGCCGGTGTCAACGACCTCTACCAAGGTTATCCGGCCGAAAGGGTGAAAGAGAATCTGAAAGCGATTTATGAACGGGCGGTTGAGAATAAAATTGAGGTCATGGCTTGCACCCTTCTTCCCTACAACGGGGCGAGCTCAAAAGTGCAGGCGAGGATGCGTGAGGTGAATGAATGGATTCGCCAGACGGCGGAGGAGAAAGGGCTTGGGTTTTGTGACACCCATCGGGTCGTGGAAGACCCGGCAAGGCCCGGCGATTTAGTGAGCACGGCCGACGGCCTTCACCCCGACGTGGCGGGCTACCGAAAAATGGGCGAAGCCATTTCTGAGGCGATTGAGAAAAGGGGACAGGCACCTTTAAGGGGACAGGCAAACTTGGAAAGCGGGCGTGACAAAGGAAAAAAATTTGCAACTGGCGGATGACCAGATGTGTTTCGGCTGCGGGAGCCGGAACGAACGGGGCCTTCGCCTGAAATTCGACCTCGACCGTGAGAAGAAACGGCTTAAGACGCGCTGGATTCCGGTCAAAGAATTTCAGGGTTACGCCGACATTGTCCACGGCGGAATGATTGGGCTTGTCTTGGATGAGATGATGGTCAATCTCCTTTGGGTGCTCAAGGGCCCGGCCGTGTCGGCCGAGTTTACGGTGAAGCTTCATCGTCCGGCCGAAGTCGGAGCGCCCCTTGATTGCGAGGCGTGGGTGGTGGAAGAACGAGGCCGGATTTTCGAGATGAAGGCAGAGGCAAAGACGGGCGAGGGTGAGCGAGTGGCCTCGGCTGAGGCGCGTTGCCTGAAAGTTAAGGGCGAGGGGAGGTAAGCGATGATTGAAACCCTTGGAATGATTGCGGCGGTTCTCCTTCCTTTTTGGAATATCCCCTTGATTCTCAGAATCATTCAGCGAAAATCTTCCAGGGACATCAGCCTCTGGTGGGCCTTCGGGGTTTTTTTCACGCTCCTTGCCATGCTTCCCGCCGCGCTTGTTTCGAAAGACTTGGTCTTCAAGGTGTTCAATATTGTGAACCTCACGATCTTCACGGCGGTGGTCGTGATGGTCATGCGATATCGGGAAAAAGGGGACAGGTCACGGCATCAATGAAGCTCTGTGGCCTGCCCCCTTTTTCCCAGGTTTAGTCCCCATGGGATTTCGATGCGGGATTGTTGGCCTGCCGAATGTCGGGAAGTCCACGATTTTCAACGCCCTTGCCAAGGCGCACGCCTCAGCCTCCAATTATCCCTTCTGCACGATTGAGCCGAATGTCGGTGTGGTCGCAGTCCCCGACCCCCGCCTCGACAAATTGACCGAGATGTTTAAACCCGAGAAGAGCACCCCGACCCACCTCGAATTTTTTGACATTGCCGGACTCGTCGAGGGCGCCTCCAAGGGAGAAGGTCTCGGGAATCAATTCCTCGCCACCCTGAAAGGGGTCGACGCCCTCCTCCACGTGGTCCGGTGTTTCGAAGACCCGAATATCGTGCACGTTTCGGGTGCCATGAACCCGGCGCACGACATCGAGATTGTCGAGACCGAACTCTGCCTGAAGGACCTCGAGACGATTTCAAAAAATTACGGCAAGGTGGAAAAACTGGCTCATTCAGGCGACAAGGAGGCCCGGGAGGCGGTGCCGACTTACGACAAGATTAAAAAGGCGCTCGAGGCCGGCACGCCGCTTCGCCGCCTCAGACTCTCCGAGGACGAAAAGAAGGTCGTTCGAGAATTCGCCTTTCTGACGCTCAAGCCGGTCCTTTATTGTGCGAATGTGGCCGAATCGGATTTGCCGGACGGCGGTCCTTTCGCAAAGCAGGTGAAAGGGTGGGCTGCCAAGGAAGGGGCCGAGGCGGTGGTGATTTCAGGGAAAGTGGAGGCGGAGCTGGTGGAGCTTTCTAATTCGGAGCGCGACGAATTTTTGAAATCACTCGGCTTGAAAGAACTCAGTTTTCAAACGTTGATTCACGCCGGATACCGCCTCCTCGACTTAATCACCTATTTCACGGTCGTCGGCGGAAAAGAGATTCGCGCCTGGACCGCCAGACGGGGGACGAGGGCGCCCCAGGCGGCGGGCCAAGTCCATTCCGATTTTGAGAAAGGTTTCATCCGGGCCGAGGTGATGAAATTTGACGACCTCATCCAGTTTGGTTCCCCCCACGCCGTGAAGGAAAAAGGCCACCTCCGCATCGAAGGGAAAGAGTACGTGGTCCAGGACGGCGACGTTATCCACTTCCGCTTCAGTGCGTAGCCCCATTTTTCTCTTTCCTTGACAAACTGAACATTTGTTCAGTATTCTCTTGCCGGAGGATTTTCCGGATGGATGCCCTGACGGAGCGGCAAGAGGCCATTTTCGATTTTATCTCCGCCTTTCTGGAGCGGCGGAGGATTCCGCCCACCGTGCGGGAGATTCAGGAGCATTTTGGCTTTGAATCGACCAATGCGGTCATGGACCACCTGGCGCAGCTTGAGCGGAAGGGCCACCTCCGGCGCCACAAGGGAATTTCAAGAGGGATTGAACTTGTTTCAAAACCCATCTCTCTCCACCCCGGGGTCGTCAGCGTCCCGCTTCTGGGGCAAATCGCTGCCGGCAGCCCCATGCTCGCCCAAGAAAATATCGAAGGGTATCTTCATCTCGATAAGACCTTGATTCGAGGCGATGGTTATTTTCTTTTGCGGGTCCGGGGCGACAGCATGAAGGGGGCTGGGATTTTCGACCGCGATTTGGTGCTGGTGAAGAAACAGGAGCGGGCGGAGCGGGGAGAAATTGTGGCCGCTTATTTGGAGGGCGAGGCGGCGGTGAAATATTTCCATAGAAATCGGACGGGGATTGAGCTGCGGCCGGCGAACGCCGCCTACTTGCCCATTCCGGTGACGAAAGAAAAGTATCCGGATTTTCGAATCCTCGGAAAGGTGAAGGCCGTTTTAAGACTCTTCTAAGAGGGGACAGGCACCTTTTGGGGACTGGTACCTTTTGGGGACTGGTACCTTTTGGGGACAGGCAACGGTACCCAAGGAGACCCCAGGTCCCTTAGGAAAAATGGGAAAAGTTTACATCGGGACAAGTGGATTTCAGTATGGCGATTGGATTGGAGAATTTTATTCTCCCACGATTAAGCCGGCTCAGATGCTTTCCGCCTATGAAGGCGAGAAGGGGCTGAATGCGGTCGAGCTTAATTTTACCTATTACACCCTTCCCTCGGCCCGGACCCTTGCGAGTATGGTGAAAAGGACCTCTTCCGATTTCCGCTTCACCGTGCGGAGCCACCGGGAGATGACGCACGAAATCTGGCACGATGAGGCCCGCCGGGAATTGAAAGAGACGGCCCCCGTTTTCCGGGCCTTCCGGGAAGGGATTGCGCCTCTTCGAGAGTCCGGCAGACTCGGCTCTCTCCTCCTTCAATTTCCAAGCTTTTTCTGGCCCCGGGAGGAAAATCTCGATTACCTCCGGCGTTCACACGAGCTTTTGAAGGGAATCCCCACGGTCGTGGAATTCAGGAATCGGGCGTGGCTTCGCGAGGAGACCTTTGATTTTCTCAAGCGGGAAGGGCTCGGCTTTTGTATCGTCGATGAGCCCAAACTTCCCCGGCTCCTTCCCTACACGCCCCGGGCCACCAGCGGCGCCGCCTATTTCCGTTTTCACGGAAGGAATCCGAACTGGTTCGGTGCCGACAAACACGAGCGCTACAACTACCTTTATTCCAGGGAGGAGCTCAAAAGTTTTCTTCCGGATATCGAAGCGATGGCGCGTGAGCGGGAGACCTATGTCTTCTTCAACAATTGCTACGGCGCGAAGGCGGCGAGGAATGCTTTAGAACTCAAACACCTCTTGGGAGAGGCCGTGGCGTGACTCAGTGCCTGGCCCCTTTTTCCGTAGCGCACACTTAAGTGTGCGCTACAGGAATACTGGAGAGTCCTAAGGGAAGGATGATTACGGAACTTAACGAGCCGATTGAAGTGGGGGCAATTTTTCGAAGGGGCGGGATTCGTCCGGTCTGGTTCCTCTGGAAGGGGAGGAAATACGGCGTCCGAGAAATCACCTACCGATGGAAGGAAAGGGCCGGGGAGAGCTGGCGGCATTCCTTTTCTGTCTTCGACGGCGCGAACACGTTTGAATTGGTTTACGATTCCAAAACGCTCGAGTGGAGATTGGGAAGGGTTTCAGACGCTCCGTCATTCTAACAACCAAGCTACTACCCTTCACCCCTTACCCTCTCCCCCAGAGGGGGAGAGGGGAGGGCGAGGGGGAAATCGGCCCGGAATCTGTCGAACACCTTACTACTTATCTTGAGTTTGGCACTTTTTCCCTCTCCCCTCTGGGGAGAGGGCAGCGAAGCAGTCCCCGCAGGGGGTTAGGGTGAGGGGAAATCAATGCCGAGACCCCCTCATCCTAACCTTCTCCCCCGAAGGGGGAGAAGGAATTTTGTGAAAAGTGCCAAACTCGAG
>CAYJTI010000041.1:0-1634 GCA_964373135.1 uncultured bacterium
AGAGCGCCGAATGGCTGCTGGAGTTGCAGGCGGAAATCCCCGGTGTCAAACTGAATGGGTTGATCGGCAAGCCGAGCCAGACCCGCTCGAACCGCAGCGGGCAATCGTTTTTCGTCAACGGCCTTCCGGATTATTCGGTGCGCTATGAGAATGGCCGGGCCGTCGAGACCATCGTAACCTTCTACAAACGAAAGAGCGTAGGCGAATACCTCCTGTCACTCTTACCGGAAGAGGTCAGGAATAGTCTTTCCGAAGAAACTCGGAGAAGAGTCTCAGAATACAACACCCGGGACCGGGCAACGACTAGTCTGTTAGGCCGGTTTGGGGGAGACTTCGAAGCGAATGTCCTAGGCCGTGTGAGTGATGAAAGGAGAGTGAGCGACGTTCCAGCAATGGTGGTTCACTTCGATACCGGAGTCTCTCCTGAGTTTGCGAGCCGGATGAGATTTTTCTTTGACCAGAACCTTAATTATGGAGCATGGGCTAAGGAAATTTCGGAACGCCTGGGAGTTCCCGACAGACATGGGTTGGGCGCCGGCCCTTTGCTTGACGCATACATTCAAGAGATCCAGTGGATTATTGGCACCTCGCTCTCTCAGCAGACAAAAGATCAGTTCTGGGCGCATTTCAACTCAAATTATGTAGTTTCAAGGGCAATTGATAATATCTTCCCGCAAGGCACTTCGTATGACCTGAGCGACGATATCCGGCAGAGTCAAGTGATTATGTTTAACGCACAGTCGAGGCCAAGGAGGATCATCACCTACGATCGAGCGGCCAACGTCGCAACCACGATTGACCCGAATACGAAAGATTACATTGTCTTTGCCGGAAACGACATTGCCGATGGTAAGGTTTATCAGTTTGGGCCGAGCGTCCTTCAAGCCGAATGCAGCCCCTCAGGAGTTTGCCGGAATCAGCCGCTCCTCAAGGCAGTCTTCTGGATCGATGAATCGGGAGAGAGGCAGCACGATCCGACGCTGGGGAATCCAAATTTCCCGGTCAACACCAATATCCTCAATCAGCATACAACCCCGATCTACGACCCAACCACCGGAAATCTCGTGCAGGGGGTCGTCCGTTCGACCAATTATGCCCAGGGTGACCTTTCAGTCTATCGGTTTGACCCCGAAGGCAACACGAGGCGGCAACGGGAGGGTGTGACGAGTATTCAAAGATCAGATGGGGGCCCCCAGACTCTGATTGGTGGTACGTCTTTGCCCTCAGGTCAGGAGCGGCAAGAGTTACGCCAATCTCTTGTCAACCAAAGTGCGGAATTCGATAGATTGTTTCGTGCCACGCTTCGGCACAACAACCTCGGTTATTCGCATCTTGTTGATAAGCTTCGCGAGATGTTAGACAAGGGAACCACTCTACAGCAGCTCTTAGATTATGTGGAGCAGAACCCGGGAAGCTTCGAGACAAGAAGGGGGCTTGGGTGGCGATACAACTGGGCTGTAAACGCTGCCGAACAACGTCGATGGGAAGCTTCTTGGAACCAAGGTAGAGAAGAAGTGCGGCAATGGCTCCGAAGGGCTCTGGATCGTGAAAACGGAGCGAACGGCCAATGGCAACAGCAATTACAACAATACTCACGGCAAACGTCGCTTATCTCGGTTCAATCCGTGAATAAC
>CAYJTI010000041.1:1644-9639 GCA_964373135.1 uncultured bacterium
TTCGTTTGCGGTGCAGGCGCCGCAAGGAGGAACTTATGCGGCTCGAGACCTCATCAATCTCACAATCTACAAGCCGGTCGGAGGACAGGCGAGGAAGATTTTTGAGCGCTCTCATTCGGGATTCTTGAGTTTCCGGATTGACTGGGCGGAGGGGAGGCCGCTGGCGCAGATGGACATCGGAGGCACCGTGAATGGAAGTCCGGGGGTTGTGACCTTAAATGGAAAGAGTCTCTTCCAGTCGAAGCCGGGCACTTACGTCATCTTCCGTTCGGATTACAAGGGTGACGAACTGCCGGGCGTTGGGACGGGAATGGTTACCATCACCACCTTTGCCGATGTTTACTTTCAGCACCAATACATCTCGCCGCAGCAGCTTGAGCTCGAATACCAGCGCCTCGGCCTCGACCGGCAGGCGCTCCAGAATGCAAGAGCCCGTCTTGCCGATGTCAACCGAGCCATCACTCAGCTTCAGGATGCGATTAGCCGGCGGCGGTCAGAGATGCGCCAAGTCTTTCAGGAGAAGATAAATGACTTTAACAATGGGATCTCCAGCAAAAGGAGGCGGCATCAAAGGGCCGTTTACGGAGGCTTTCGGGATCTCTTACTCCATTTGACCTGGATGCTCGACGCGGGCCGGCCTATTCAAGAGCTCTTTGATTTCGTTCGGAATACTCCCGGCGACGGCAGGGGCCTTTTCGACACGTTTGGGCGAGGGGATTTTGGGCCGGATTCGCGCTGGGACACAAGGAGCCAGTGGGCGAGATCCTGGAACTGGGGGAGAGGCGATTTGTGGAACTGGCTTCAAAACTCAGGGGATCATGAGAATGACAACCACCGGACACTGGGACGTTTCATTGACGAAAAGCGTCAGCTTGAAATCCGAATTCATTCTTACGAACTTTCCATTGTGGCGCAGGAAAATCGCATCGCCCAGATCCCGAGCGGCGTTCACGGGGGCCCGGCTCAGGTCGTCTTTAGCGATGGGCAAATCGTTGCTTCTACAAGCCCCTTCACCGGCACCCAATTTAGTGCGGGCGGCCGGCCCATTTCGATTCAATATTTGAATGGCCAGCCTTATGCCCTTGCCTTGGCGACACAAAATGTGGCCGCCCCCCTCCGGGCGGCGACGATCCTCGGTGCTTTCGATCCCCGGGTCACCGCTTACACCCAAGCGGGCACGACCTTTACCGTGAAGCCGGCCTCCAAGGTCACCTTTGATAATAATAAGAATATCCAGACCGCCGACATCATCCTCGACATTGACTATCCTTTTAATCGCCAGCTCGGCCAAGATCCGCACAATGACACAGGCTGGTTCTACATCCGAAATGGGGGCCTCGTCGCCTTCATGGACCCGATTTCCTTTGAAATCTTTCTCCCGAATTCGATCCAGGCGGAACTGGTGAGCCTCATGGGGTCGAGCTACGGGCGAGAGTTTTCGAGCAATCTCTTTCAGAGGGGACGTAACAGCGGCACCGATTATGGCCGGAACTTTGGATGGCACAGAGTGAATGGGGAGTGGGTGCCCGACACAAGACACCTCCGAAGCGACGGCTCCTACCCCGTGCTCAAGGGGAAATTTGATGACGGCACGACCTTCTGGATTAATGAGAACGGGCTCGCTCTGAGCAATCCTACACTTCTCGAAAATGCGGCGCCGCTCGAATTTGTCCTGGTTCCCGAATACGGGCTCCTCTCGATCGGGGGCTACAAAATCATCGGCCGGCATAATCAGTTAGGCCCGCTTGCGCACACAACGACCAGCCCGAATGAGCAGATCGACTATCTGTTTATTCGCACGACGGGCACTCGTCAGAATCTTACGGTCCAGGCGCTTGAACAGAGAATTCGCCGAGTCGAAAATGTGGGTAATTTGACAAGGGCATCAGTCCAGCTGGTATCGCAGCGGATGCTGACTTCGATCTGGAAGATGAACGACCGAGGCCAGCTTGAAATCTGGCACGGCCAGATCAACAACTGGCACGGCTTCAGAGGCGCCTTGGCCGTCTATGACCGGGGAATCCTGGCCAGCCTCCATTTTGAAGAGATTGACCTTTTCATTCCGTTCACGCCCGAGGCCCTGATGAGCTGGCTCAATTCGAATCCACAATTTAAAGGCTTCTTTGGCGTGAAGATCACAAAGGGCCCGGTCCGGCAAGGGAATCAAATCGTCTACGGGATTCAAATGTCGCAGCAGGTGAATTTTGACATTCCCTTGTCGAGCTTGGTTCCTTCTGACGAGGCGAGAAGGGGCTTTAGCCCTTGGGGTGGAAGGCGCTATGACAGGGAAATCGCTGAGGCGCTTCCTTCGCTTCTTGCTCTCGTTGGGATTTACACCGATTCATCCGGGAACCGCTTCATCACCGGCGGAACGGCGGCGAAGACGAGTGACATCCTGAAGGCATGCGGAAACAGAAGGATTTCAGAATGCTCCTGGAGCGGGACCGCCACGATCTTTTCACCCGAAATGACCGTGGGCGGCACCATTGCCAATATTAACGGGCGCGAAGTCCTGACTTCGGCTGCGCTTCCTGACCCGCATAGCGGCCGGATCGTGAATGTCGATATCAGCTACGATTCCTTTGGTCACGTGACCGGGATCTTGATGGACGGCCGGAGAGGGGGACAAAATCCGTGGCAGGATGTGCAGGTGTCGCTTATTTCAGCCTCCCTTCCAAAGACGAGCGAAGAACGCTGGTGGTGGAATTCCCGCATGCAAGAGATGAAAAGGAGCGACCAGCTCAACAAGCTGCAAGCGGTCCTTTCAAGCGGCCGGCCGATTCAGCTCGAAAGCCGGTATGGGCGAACCAAAGGGTGGGAGCGGGACTGGTCGGCACGATCTACCATGCGACTGCTCGAATCAGGCCAGTCGATCAGCGCTCAGCAGCTTGCCCAGCTTGGGATTGTGAGGGGGGACGCCATTCGATTAGGCGAAACCTCTTTCGCCCTGACGACTCATCAGACGTTTGGGAGCATCGCCAATGTACCGGAGGCTCTCCAGAACCTGGGGCAAGGGACCTATTTCCGTTATCAGGCAAGCTACGATCCCGAGGGGCACCTCGTGAACGAAGTCCTCTTTGCCCGGACAAAAGAGATGGTGCCGCATATGACAATGAGGCCGAAGGTCACTCTTCAAGGGATAAGGGGGATGGGGATGCGTCCGAGCGAGCCGCCCGCCCCGGCCATCGACGTAGAGGCGATTAGGAAGCTCGGGATTGGAATCGGGGAATTTGGCCAGGAGGCGATTGAGACTTTTGTGGCGGCGAATTTAAAGGAAGAGGATTGGAGGGATTTTGGCGAATTTGTTCAAGAGTTTGTCCGGCTGGGGTTGAGCCCCACCGGAAGTTACGGGAATCAGATTACGTCCAGGATCAATCAGCTGGGAGGCTTCAAGGCGGTTTATGGCTACAACGAATTTGATGACCAGGGGCGGGTCATTCATGCCATTGGTGTGAACCGAGGGCCGGATACGGTTCGTGACGGAGGCCGAGGGACGCTGATTACGACCGGCCGGGAGATGACCAATGTGAAGTTTGACGAGCTTGGGCGGGCGTTTAGTTTTACTTCCAATACGATGCAGATGGTTCAGGCAGGGCAGTTGACGCTCGCCCAAGTCGGTCGGGGATCCAATGTAGTTTTCTACCTTACGAGTGACGCCGCTCGTCTGAAGACGATCTCCAATTTCACGAATAGGACGTATCGGCTGGAGACCTTTTACGATGCCTCCGGCCGGCCGTCAAGCTTTAAGGAAATTCAGATTGATAAATTGGGCGACCATCAAGCGAGTGCGGCGAAACTTGTTGAGGCAAGTCACATCCAATATGACGTGTTTGGAAATCTCTTATTCAGTATGAACCGGGAGACGACGGTCGGCTTCCACGGCGCCAATCTCCTGGCCAGGGGACCCCCTGAGCTTGAGGCGATGTTCGAGTCGTATCAGGCAATGACGCCGGCGGCTCGAAGTGCCCGGGGCCTTGATCTTTATTCCGATAACTTAAGCCGCATTTATCAGCGTTCAAACGCCCAGGGCGTCGCAACCTTCAGTTATTCGGTCACGCAGGATTACAATCCCGAGGCGCTCTCGAAGCCCACCTTCTCCCTCGGTGACCGCCGCTACCGGGCCGGTTCCAAGTATGGCGTTCCTACCTTCTTGATTTCTCTCACCGAGACCCTTCTCCTCGGGCCGGAGCACCGGCTCATCAAGACGAGCGAGTTTGGTTACCTCTATCAGAATCACGAAGATTCAGCCGATTACCGCCGCTACGTCCTCAATGTGAATCGGAATGTGCAGGAGGTCTTGGAGCTTGACACGAACGGCCGGCCGCTCCTGGTCATCAATTACCAATTTAGGAATAACGACTTTATTCCGATCGTCGACGAAGACAATAACCTGATCGTAAGCCGGCTGAGTTATTTCGGCCCCACCGGCCTGCAGGCGCTCTCTTATTCGGCCCGTTACTTTCTCGCTCCGGAGGCGTGGGGGAGTTATGTGTTGGAGGGGAGGTTTGACAAGACCCTCTTCCAGAAGTCGTCCACCCTCTTCACTTACAACGATTTGAGCCAGCTCGTCGAGACTGAATCGGTCACCGAGGTCCTGAGAGATTTCAAACACACCCAGAAGGGCTTCTCCCTCCGGGAAATGACCCGGTTTACCACGACTCAGGTGACGCAATTCCAATACGACGCCGCTGGGAAGACCCTCGGCATCCGCCAGCTCGCACCGGTGCAGAACGAAGATAAGGTCTACAAGCACGAGTGGAAAAAGAAACCCAAGGGGATTATGGGGATGATCGTCGGGATCATCATCGGGATCGTCCTCATCATTGCTACCTGGGGTGCGGCGGCGCCGGCGGTGGCTGCGGCGTTCACGGCGGCAACCATTACGGTGACGACGGCTGTGGTGGCTGGGGTCGCCGCTTTCATCTCAGCGGTCGCGATGACCATCGGCGGCATTCTCTCACTGGCTGGCCGCCTCACCGGCTCAAAGACCCTGGGGACGATTGCCGGAGTCTTCGGAATGATTTCCATGATAGCCGGGGTCGTCAGTATCTTTGCCGGGGCAGTCCAAGCATTGGCTGCGGCTAAAGCGGCGGCCACGGCGGCAGGCACCGGGCTTGGGTCCGAGATTGTCAAGAACATTACGGCACAAACCTTTGCTTCGACGCTCGGGAACGGCTTTAAAACCGCTTTGATCCAGGCTTACAACAACGCCCTCATCGCCCAAGCCTTCGGCAATAAAGTCGCCCAGATCTTCGGGATTGTCACTTCAGCGCTTTCCGCTGTGGCGGCAGGTATCAAAGCGCCGATCGAGCTCGGCCCGGTGGGGATTGGAGAGGCAATTACCAAACTCAGTGCGGCAGCGTTGAAGGAAGCAGGGGCGGGCGTCTTTAAGCAGCTCCTCGCCCAGGGTGTCAATATGGCAATCGGAAGCATGCTCCTTTCGCTCACGAGCACCTTAGCGCAGGCGGCCGTGAGTTATATGTTCTCCGGCGACTTTGACTGGGTGTCCGGATTAAAGAGCGTCGCTTACGCTGGGGCGGTCGGTTTCATCCTGCCGTTCTTTGAGTTTGGTCTTGGGAGGTTGCTGCACGTCGACTGGTCGCCCCGGGCACCTCCGACCGCAGGTCAAATTGTGAAGTCAGCCGCAAAAGTCGAGGCCGCCTTGGGAGACGGCTGGGGGGCGATCCGCAACGTGCTCCTTCCAACGGCCCAAGGAATCAGCGAATACAATCTTAACTTTTACATTGCCCTCGCTTCAGGCCTTGCCGGTTACTTCGGTGAGCAAGACGATTTCACCGGCCTCCTCATCGCAAGCGGCGTGGCAACCGTCCTGAGCCTCTTTGTTCCTGTCATCCAATACAAAGCGGAGCAAAGAGTAGGTCCGGACAACAAGCCTTACCTTGTGTTCACCAAGGATGGAATTCAGAGCAAGGCGGGCGCCCTCCGAGAGGGCTTCAGGGTGTCACATACGACGGCCTTCGACATTCATCTTGCTTACGACAGCGTAATCCGAACCCTCCTCGAACAGGTGGCCATCCCGGCGGCGGTCTATGCCTTGGAGGAAAACGTCACCGACGACGACGGCCGCTTCCTCGGCAGGCGTGGGACATTCTTCTCTCAACTCATCAACGCCTTCGGAAACTCCTTTGTGGATATTTTGGGCCAGGCAATTCAGAAGGTTGGCGCGAAAAAGGAGAAAGCGTACTACGAAAGTCTTACCAAGAAGCAGCTCGACGCCGTTCTCGCCGTAATGAAAACCCCGTACCTCGGCCGTTTCGTGACCTCCACTGCTATCTTCGAAGTTTATGCCGACAGGATTTCAGTCCAGCACATTGGCGGCGTTGTATTTGAAACCGACACACTGAGTAGTGCTGAGAAAATTATGCAGATACTTCCCAGTAATAAGATGACTGATTACGAACAATACGATTCCCTTTCGAAGCAAGTCAGGGAGTCTGCCACGGGAGAAACGCTTGGGCGTCTCCTTCTTCATTACGACGGCCAATTCAAAGGCCTCACCGGCACCTATTTTCTGGCAACCGATGAGCAAGGGAGGGTCATTCAAGATGTCTTCCGCTTCCAGGGCCCGGGCGGTGAGGTGACTGTTTTCTTAGACAAGTTTGATTCAAAAACAGGAGTCTCCTTGGTCCAAGATGCAATGGAAGTACTCCATACGCTTAAGGTTGATAACGCAGAGAATTTGAAAGCCGTCCTGGAACATTCCCTCAATTTGGCCCTTGACCAGTATCTTGCAGAGCATCCCTTCACGGCAGCCCGGATGAATCAAGAAGCCTTTCTCAGGGACTTCCACACCTTGTGGGATGGTCAGACTCAGGCGGAATTCGTCACAAGAGTCTTTCAGAACAGCATAAAGTTTTTCGCCAGCTCCTATGCCCGCTACGAGGGGGTCAAGGGCGGCATCTTAGGCTCCTATTTTGCTGAGTCGGGGAGAGTGACTCCGGTATTTCAATTCAAATTCGGCGAAAGGGAACTCAATGTGGATGGGCGTCTTACGTCGGATCAGCAGTTGGCCGACTTGAAACAATTTGGTCAAGGTCTCATTGGGCTTACTGACGATAAACAATTTGCCCAGGAACTTGACTCCTATTTCGGGATTCGTTTCTTCCAGTTTGAAGGACTTCTCAAGACAGGAACCCCTGAAGCCCTCAAAGGAATCTATGTGGGTGCAGGACCAGGGAATCTTCTCTTTCAAACAGAGGGCCCCGAGGGCCGAATCGCCACGATTGATCTGAGGAGCCTAGATCCTCGCACCACAACGGCACGGGCTGAATTTCTCGGAATCTCCCAGGAGGTGGAGCTCAATCGATTCAAAGCCCAGCTGGCCGATCGGCTTGGACTTGCTCTCGTCGTCTCACGTGATGAAGACGGCTTCCAGCCTTACAACCAGAACCTTCGGACCTTTGTGCCGTATTTTGAGAGGCTTACGGCGGAAGGGAAACTGGAGTTTGTTTCTGCATTGTTCTCGGACTCGCGATCCGTTGACTTATTCAAAGGCTCATTCGCTCAGTTTCGCGGGAAGTTCAGAGATTTCTGGGGCGAGTACTTCATTGGGATGGATGGAGAGGGTGGGGTGCAGAAAGTGTTCAGGTTAGAAGACCCACTCGGACTCACTGCCACCATCCTTTTGGATACCTACAATTCCGAGAATCACACTGCGACGGTGGTCACGGCGTTTGGAAATCTTATCCAAATGAGCCTTGACAATCCGATAGCGGTTGAGACTGCGATTAAGAGTCAGCTCAAGGCTGTGTTAAAAGCATCTCAGAAACAGGACGGAATTCAGTCTTACAACGAGGATATCTCTGTCCTCATTGCTCATTTAGCAAATATGACGGATGAACAAAGACACGATTTTACGGCCAAAAGGCTGGTTTCCGACACAACTCTCCAGGCCTATTTCAAAAATGCCTTCTTCCGTAACGACGGCCAATTCAAAGGCCTCACCGGCACCTATTTTCTGGCAACCGATGAGCA